>NZ_BAAADB010000006.1 GCF_039522025.1 Deinococcus depolymerans
TAATCGCGTCCTTCATCGGCTCCAGTGCCAGGGCATCCACCGTGGACCCTTAGTATCTTGACCCATCTTTCCTATGCGTCTCCTGTCCGCTCACCCGGCCCGCACCCGGAGGTGTGAGGGGCTTGCTTGAGGAGCGCGGTTATTTCGCGTTTCTCTCGCTCTTTCACGCTCGCTTGTCATGCATCCCGCCTCGCTTGAGGCTCAGAAAAGATACAGGCCACACGTGAATCTGTCAACACCCCACCGGCAGCCGCGCGCCCCGCCACCCACCCACCCCCGGACCACATCAGGAGAATTCACGTCCAGCACGGCAGCTCACCCGCACGGTCCCTGACAGGGCCAGGCGACTGGCAGCGGTGACCGGCACGCCCCGCTGCGCCCTGATACGGACTCCGACAGACGGCCGTCCGTATCAGGGCGCAGCGATCACCGCTCCAGAACCGGCCGTGGGGGCGTGCTAGCCTTCTGGGCATATGCAGCTGAATGTGGTGTTTTTCGCCCGCCTGAAGCGGGAAACCGGCGTCGATCACCTGACCCTGGATGTCCCGGACGGCAGTGACGTGCGCGCGGTGGCCGCCGTGATAGAGGCCCGCTACCAGCTCAGCCTGAAAGGCTGCATGGTCGCCGTGAACGAGGCCTACGCCACGCCGGACACCGTGCTGACCTCCGGCGCGGAGGTCGCGTTCCTGCCGCCCGTGGCCGGCGGGTCAGGCGATCCCGACGCGCAGACCCACTGCGAGATCACGCCCGAGCCGCTGCGCCTCAACACCGCCGACGCCTTCCTGGTCCGTCCGCAGTACGGCGCGCAGGCGTACTTCGTGGGTACCGTCCGCAGTCCCAACCAGGGCCGCACCGTGGAATACATAGAGTACGAGGGCTACGCCCCCATGGCCCGCAAGGTCATGCAGGAAGCCGCCGACGCCGCCCGCGCACAACACGGCGAGCTGCGCGTCTACCTGCAGCACCGCGTGGGCCGCCTGCTGCCCGGTGAGGCCAGCATCCTGATCGGCGTGGCCAGTCCACACCGCCGCGCCGCCCTGGAAGCCTGCGACTTCATCATCGAACACCTGAAAGTCCACGTTCCCGTCTGGAAGCACGAGGCGGACGAGAACGGCCAGCACTGGGTCGACGGACAGACCGCGCACGACACCCTGTAGGCCACCCTGCCGAGGTGTCCTGCCCCGCCTGAACGAGCGGAGCGGGCACCTGCAGGGAACAGCCGATGGAAGCAGGGCCCCGGGGTGTGCGGCGCCCCGGCGTGCAGCCGAAAACCGCGCTCAGGACCGACCGGGGCGCCGCTCCAGGAACACCGGGGACGGCCCGTGCTCCCGCGCGTGCGCCTCGAAGGTCAGGTAGTAACGGCGGGCGAGCAGCACCATCAGCAGCACCACGGCGCCCAGCGCCGCCAGCTGCCACCACCCGCCGGGCCCCAGCAGGCTGTTGAACACGGCGTGCAGCGCCACGCTCAGCAGCAGGCCCCGCGCCACCCAGCCGCGCCCACGCCGCCAGTGCAGGCCGCCCAGCGCGTACCCCTGCGGCGCACTGAACAGCGCGTGCGCCAGGGTGGCCAGCAGCGCGTGCCACGCGCCCGCCCCGCTCCCGAACCCCAGGGTGTAGGTCAGGTTCTCCATCAGTGCGAAACCCAGCGCGGCCGTCACGGCGTAGACCAGACCGTCCATCGGCTCGTCGAAATCCAGCTCCGTGACCGCGGTCGTCGCCGCCACGAACTTGAACCCCTCCTCGATCAGGGCCGTCATGAGGACCATCAGCAGGGAGGCCAGCGGCAACGGCGTGGGCAGCCGCCCCAGACTCGCCTCCAGCGCCGCCGCGATCACCCAGGCCAGCATCCCCCACCCGAACGTGCGGGCCAGCAGCCACAGCGGCTCCGGATGACGGTCGCGGCGCACGAAGAACCACAACCACGCGAACGTCACCACGACCGATGAGAGCAGCGACAGCGGCAGCGCCCAGGTCACGTCTCCCCTCCCCCGCCCCGGTCCTAGCGGACCGCGAGGCCCGCAGTCCGCGCCTGCATCGGGGCGCTCGCCAGGTGCGTCAGGGCCAGGGCCAGGGCGTCGGCCGCGTGATTGTTGAACAGTTCCCGGATGCCCAGGCTGGCCTTGACCATGTAGATCACCTGTTCCTTCTCCGCGCGGCCCGTGCCCACCAGGGAACGCTTGACCTGCATCGGCCCGTAGGTGTGGACCGGCACGCCCGCCTGCGCGCAGGCCAGCTGCACCACCCCGAACGCCTGCCCCACCTTGAATGCCACGTCCGCCTGCTTGCGCAGGATCTGGTCCTCGATCGCCACGGCGTCCGGCCGGTACTCCGCGATCAGGCGGCTGACCTCCCCGTGCAGGTACTGCAGGCGGCGCGGCATGATCCAGGCACTCTCGGTCGTCAGGCACACGTGGTACAGGTGACGGGCCTTGCGGACGTCACCCTCCACTAGCCCGAGGCCTAGGTTCGCGAGTCCGGGGTCGATGCCAAGTACGATCACCTCCCCAGGATACGCGATCGCGCCGCACCGCACAGGAAAAATCCCCGCCAGCGCGGGGACCCGGATTCATACTCCGGTTGAATGGGTTGCAATCTCCTTCAATCCGGGCGGACGCGCAGAGCGGCGGCGCAGAGCGAGCAGCAGAGAAACGCCCCTCCGGGCGTGGCGTTATACGGACTCCGATTGAATGGCCTGTCAAGCCATTCAATCCGGGCTGATACGAGTGGGAGAGAAACGGGTTCCGGACGTGGAGTTGACAGATCGGTGGTGTTCCGATCTGTCAACGAAACAAACGGCAGTCCGTATCAGAGGTTCAGCGGTTCCGTTCGGCCGCGCGGCCCGGCGAGTCCTCGTCCAGCGGGATGTTCGCCATCAGGACCACCATGTCGCCCCGCTGCTCGATCTCCACGGAACTGTTCCCGGTCGGGAAGTACCGCTTGACGACCTCCAGCAGGTCGTTGCGCAGCGCGTCCACCTTGCCGGGCGGAATCTGCGCGCGGTCGTACGCCAGCACCAGTTCCAGACGGTCTTTCAGCGTCTCCTTGCTGCGGCCGCGTTTCATCCAGGAGAACATCTCAGGCCCCCCCGAACAGTCGGCGCAGCGCCGCCAGGAACCCCTTGTCCTCCTCGAACTTCGGGTACGGCACGTCCTCGCCCTTCAGGCGGCGTGCGGTCGCCATGAACGCCTCGCCCGCCTTCGTCTTGCCCAGCACCGCCGGCTCACCGACGTTCGTGGACACGATGATGCCCTCGTCCTCCGGCACGATCCCGATCGGCTTGACCCCCAGGATGTCCAGGATGTCCGCCTCCGAGAGCATGTTCCCGCTCGCCACCATCTTGGGCCGCAGGCGGTTGATGACCAGCCGGATCTCACTGACCTGCTGCGCCTCCAGCAGCCCGATGATGCGGTCCGCGTCACGCACGCTGGACACCTCCGGGTTCACGACCACCAGCGCCCCCTCCGCCGGGGCGGCCGCCGTGCGGAACCCCGACTCGATGCCCGCCGGGGAATCGATCAGGATCCGGTCGAACCCCTCGGTCTCGATCAGGTCCCGCACCACGCCCTTGAACACCTCCGGATCCAGCGCGTCCTTGTCGCGCGTCTGACTGGCCGGCAGCAGGAACAGGTTCTCCACCCGCTTGTCCCGGATCAGCGCCTGAGACATGCGGCACTTGCCTTCCAGCACGTCCACCAGATCGAACACCACCCGCGACTCCAGCCCCATCACCACATCCAGGTTCCGCAGGCCCACATCCACGTCGATGACCGCGACCTTCTCGCCCAGTTTCGCGAGTGCCGCTCCTATGTTCGCGGTGGTCGTGGTTTTACCCACGCCCCCCTTGCCGGACGTGACCACAATAACCTTGGCATTCATGTGCAGGCAGTGTACAGCCCAACCCTGAGAGACGCGCCCGCGAGTGACAGACTGACCGCAGAACAGGTACCTGCTACCGGGCCGGGCGTGTCAAGCGAATCCGAGCCGCATTCCCTTGCAACGCTTGGTAGTTTCCGTGCGGAGGAATCATGAAACTCAACCGCTCTGCCCTGGCCCTGCTCCCACTGACCGCCGCTCTGGCCGCCTGCAACCCCACTCCGACACCTGCCGCGCCGGACCCCATGGCTCCCTTCACCGGTCAGACCCTGGGCTGGGCCGCGTGCGACGCCACCATCCTGGGCAGCGACAACGCCGACCTGTTCAGCGAACTGGGCAGCCGCCTGCAGTGCGCCGACATGACCGTTCCGCAGAACTGGGCCAAACCCGACGCCGGCACGCTGAGCGTCTCGCTGATCCGCGTGGCTGCCAGCGACAGCAAGCAGCGGCAGGGCGCGATCTTCTTCAACCCGGGCGGCCCCGGCGGCGACGGGCTGGCGTTCGCGCCGTTCAACGCCTACTTCTGGGCCAACGGCGACACCAGCACCACGGGCGGCACCAACCTGAAGAAAATGACCGAGCAGTACGACCTGATCGGCTTCTCGCCCCGTGGCGTGGGAGCCAGCAGCCGCCTGTACTGCGGCACCAACGAACTGATCGACCCGATCAACCCGCCCGCCGCCGACCGCAGCGACGCCAACGTGAACCGCATGATCCGCGCCGGGAAACTGGTCGCGCAGGCCTGCCAGAAAAACCCGCTGACGCCCTTTATCAACACTGACGCCACCGCCCGCGACCTGAACCTGGCGCGGCAACTGCTGGGCGACCAGAAACTGAACTACATCGGGTACTCGTACGGCACGTGGCTGGGCTCCTGGTACGCCAAGACCTTCCCCGAACACACCGGGCGGATGCTGCTGGACGGCAACATGTCCTGGAACGAGACCATGCAGGACGCGTTCGGCCTGCAACCCGCCGCCTTCGAACGGGACTTCCGGGACTCTGCCGCGCCGTACCTGGCCCGCCAGAACGCCCTGCTCGGCCTGGGCGATACCGGCGAGAAGGTGTACGCCGCGCAGAACGCCCTGAGCGAACCGCTGCGCAGCATCACCGCCAACAGCACCGCGGGGCTGATGTACAGCCGCGATCAACTGCCGTTCATCGGCCTGGTCCTGAAACCGGCCGTGGTGGTCGACGGCCTGATCCGCACGCACCCGGACGCCGACCTGTTCGACCTGCTGAACCTCAGCACCCAGCAGACGTACTTCCCGGACCCCCAGCTGAACGAGACGGGCGTGCAGCTTGCGCAGACCCTGCTGTTCATGCGGGACGACCTCCTGAACGCGCAGCCCGGCCCTGCCGAACTGGGCAGCTTCGAATCGACCTTCACGGCCATCACCTGCAACGACACCGCCTGGAAGTCCGACCTGAGCGCCGCCCGCACCCTGGACGACCGCGAAGCGCGCGGCTACCCCCTGATCGGGGGCGCGTCGGTCAGCAACCCCTGCCTGCAGTGGAAGGGCGGCCCCAGCGTCCAGCAGCCCAAACTGCCTGCGAACATGCCGCCCGTCCTGATGCTCCAGAACGAACTGGACCCGGCCACGCCGCAGGAAGGCGCGCTGCGCGCCCTGAACAGCACGCCCAGCGCCCGCATGATCTTCATTGACGACGAACCCCAGCACGCCGCGTTCCCGTACGGCACCGCCTGCGTGGACACGCCCATCACCGAGTACTTCCTGACCGGCAAGATGCCCGGCGACAAGCTGACCAACTGCAGCGCCCTGCCGCTGCCCGGCGAGAACGCCGTTGTGCCCGTCAAGACACTCAACGTGCAGAACGGCGCGCTGTGCGTGGCCACGCCCACCCTGAGCGTCCAGTCCCTGCGGGAGCAGCGTGTCTCGTACGCCCGCGACGAGGCCCGCCGCATCATCGAACGGGACGCGCAGCGCATCTTCACCGCGCAGGGTGCCTACGGCCTGCAGGTCAAGCCGCTGACCGTGACCACCTGCCGCTGAGCCCCTCCTGGGTCCCTCTTCCGGGGTGATCCTGTAATCCAGTGCGTCGCCCCGCGCAGCCCGTCCCTGTAGAGTGGCGGGCTGAACCTCTGTGCCCCCGGGGTGCTGGGTGCGGCGCAAGGGAAGGAGTAGATGATGACGGAAGGCAACAGTCCCGCTGTGGCGGGCGCGAAACGGGTGGGGTTCATCAGTCTGGGGTGCCCGAAGGCGCTGGTGGACAGCGAGCGGATTCTGACGCAGCTGCGGTTCGAGGGCTACGAGGTGGCGGCCAGTTACGAGAACGCGGACGCGGTGATCGTGAACACGTGCGGGTTCATCACGCCGGCCGTCGAGGAGTCCCTGAGCGCAATCGGTGAGGCGCTGGAGGCGACGGGGAAGGTCATCGTGACCGGGTGCCTGGGCGAGCGGCCGGAGAAGATCATGGAGCGGCACCCGAAGGTCGCGGCGATCACGGGCAGCGAGGCGGTGGATGACGTGATGGGTCACGTGCGCACGCTGCTGCCCATCGAGACGGACGCCTTCACGGGGCTGCTGCCGGTGGCGGCGCCGGGCACGCGGGCGGACGCGGCGCAGCCGCAGCGGGAGGACACCCGGCACGGGGACGTGTTCGCGCCGAGCGTGAAGCTGACGCCGAAGCACTACGCGTACGTGAAGATCGCGGAGGGCTGCAACCACACGTGTTCGTTCTGCATCATTCCGAAGTTGCGCGGCTTGCAGGTGTCCCGTGACGCCGGGTCGGTGCTGTACGAGGCGTACCGCCTGATCGCGGGCGGCACGAAGGAACTGATGATCATCTCGCAGGACACGAGTGCGTACGGGGTGGACGTCCGCTACCGCGAGAGCGAATTCCAGGGTGAGCAGGTCCGCGCGCACCTGACGGACCTGGCCGTGAAACTGGGCGAGATGGGCGCGTGGGTGCGGATGCATTACGTGTACCCGTACCCGCACGTGGAGAAGATCGTGGAACTGATGGCCCAGGGCAAGATCCTGCCGTACCTGGACGTGCCGCTGCAGCACGCCAGTCCGAAGATCCTGCGGTCCATGCGCCGCCCCGGTGCGGGCAAGCAGCTGGACACCATCCGCCGCTGGCGGGAGATCTGCCCGGAACTCGTGATCCGCTCCACGTTCATCGTGGGCTTCCCCGGTGAGACGGAGGCGGACTTCCAGGAGTTGCTGCAGTTCCTGGAGGACGCCCGCCTGGACCGCGTGGGCGCGTTCACGTACAGCGACGTGGACGAGGCCGACGCGAACAAGCTGGAGGGCGCCGTGCCGCAGGACGTGAAGGAGGAGCGCCTGAGCCGCTTCATGGAGGTCGCGCAGCGCATCAGCGCCGAGCGGCTGGCCGAGAAGGTCGGCACGGTCATGGACGTGATCGTGGACGAGTTCAACGACGACGAGGACGACGCGCCGGGCACGAAACTGATCGGCCGGACGAAGGGGGACGCGCCGGGCATCGACGGGCAGGTGTACCTGTTCGCCGGTGACTTCGCCGGAACCGTGAAGATCGGGGACATCGTGCGCGTACGGATCGAGGACAGCGACGAGTACGACCTGTACGGCGAGGTCGTGGAGACGCCCGCCTGGAAGCCCAACGTGCCGCAGCTGGGGCATTTCGGGAAGCACTGATCAGACTCCGATGGAATGGTTTGCGAACCATTCCATCCGAGCGAAGCGAGTGGGAGCAACGCGGGTTCCGGACGTGGAGTTGGCAGATCGGTGCCCTTCCGATCTGTCAACGCAACAGACGGAATCCGTAGGGCGCAGCGGTCACTGATGGGTGGCGGGTGTCCTGGGAACGGGGCGCCCGCCATTCCCCTGCCTGAAAGCTCACGTGCGTGCGTGCCAGACTGGGTGCATGGTTCGCCTGTACTTCAACCGCTCGGGGCGGCAGCCTTCGACGTGGCTGCTGGACGTGCCGATCTTCACGGTCTGCCCGGCGTGCGGGTTCGTGCCGCACGAGGCGCGGCGGTACGTGGGGAGCCGGTACGGGCACGTGGGCGGCTTCACCTGCGGGGGGTGCGGGGCGCGCGTGACGATCCTGGACGGTGACTGCCGCCCCCCGGTGCGGTTCGTGGCGGACGTGCCGGGGAAACCCACGCGGTCGTTCGTGTTCGAGGACGTGTACCGCCTGAACTGGGTGGACCTGACGCGCGCCGGGACGCTGACCCGCACACTGCTGATCCCGCCGGGCGGGAAGGGGGACGTGGAGTTCGAGGCGGCGCTGGCCGCCGTGCAGGGCGAGGTGGCCCGCCTGGACCTTCCGCTCGTCCCGGCCCCGCTGCCTGAGGGGGTGTCCTGGGTGCCGGAGCCGTTGCGGGCGTGGCTGGACGCGCTGTTCACGCTGGACGGCCCCCCGGCCGGGTAGGGGCCGGGCAGGTGAAGGCAAGACGTCTGTGAGAGTTGTTGCCTACACTGCCGGGGTGACCCCTGACGTCCTCCTGGTGATCTTCGCTGCCCTGCTCGGCCTGCTGGTCGGGTCGTTCTCGAACGTGCTGATCTGGCGCCTGCCGCGCGGCGAGAGTATCGCCTTCCCGCCCAGTCACTGCCCCAACTGCGACCACCGCCTGGGCGTCATCGATCTGGTGCCCGTGCTGTCGTGGTTGAGTCTGGGCGGGAAGTGCCGGTACTGCCGGGCCCCCATCAAGGCGCGTTACCCGGTCGTGGAACTGCTGACCGGGCTGGGGTACGGCGTGATCGCCGCATTGTTCCCGCCGCTGGTGGTCGGGTGGGGCGCGCTGGGGCTGATGGTGCTGTTCACGATCCTGCTGGTCGGAAGTGCCATCGACCTGGACACGTACACCATCCCGGACGAGCTGACCCTGCCGGGCACGGCGCTGGGCATCCTGTTCGGCTTCCTGAACGGGCGTGCGGGCGCCGAGGGCCTGCCGGACCTGGCGGGCGCGGTGCAGGGCGCGCTGCTGGGTGCGGGTCTGGTCGTGGCGATCAACCAGTTCGGGTCGTGGGTGCTGCGCCGCTTCCGGGAGCGCTCCTTCCCGGAAGCGCCCATCGGGTACCAGCAGATCAGTCTGGCGTTGCTGGCCGGGGCGTGGCTGGGGCCGTGGTGGGGCCTGGGCGCGGCGCTGCTGTCGGCGGGCGTGAACGTGGCGGCCCGGCGCGTGGTGCGCGTGCCGGAACTGCTGACGCTGGGCGGCCTGCTGGTCAGCGTGGTGCTGGGCAGCGCCGGGTACGGCCCGGGCATGATCCTGATGGTGCAGGGCGCGCTGGCCGCGGCGGGCGCCACGTCACTGGTGGCGGGCGTCTACTGGTGGCTGAAGTACCGTGGGCAGAGCGCAGACGACGGCGCCGACGAACCGGCAGACGCGAGCGCCATGGGCTTCGGGGACGTGAAGCTGGCCGCCGTGATCGGCGCGTTCCTGGGCTGGGAGCGGCTGCTGCTGACGCTGGTCGTCGCGGTGTTCGCCGGGGCGCTGTACGGCGTGGCGCAGCTCGCCATGAAACGCGAGAACCGCGTGAAGTTCGGGCCGTTCCTGGCGGTCGGTGCGCTGGTCGCCCTGATCTGGGGCGCGCAGATCATCGAGGGGTACCGGGGCAGCCTGGGGCTGTAAGAAGGGTCAAGGGCCGACAGCAAATGGCAGATGGCAGGGGTTCCGTGACCGGACCTCTGCCATCTGCCTTCTGCCTCACGCTGTCTACATCCGGACGGCCGTGCAGGTCACGCCAGCGTCGGCGGGGGCGCCCGTGGCGTCCTTGGCGGTGTGGATGTTGAAGTACGTGGCGTTCATGACGTCGGCCGCGGCGACGCCGCCCATCAGGGTGAGCATGCCCATGGCGTCGCTCCGGCCGACCAGGGCGCTGCTCATGATGGGTGCGCCGCCGCTGCTGCACGGATCGGCGCTGGCCGCGCCCTGCAGGTGGTAGTGGGCGACGTAGTAGGTGTTCGGGGCGAGGCCCATGACCCGCGCGGTCGTCATGACCATCATGCCGTCTTTCTTCACGTCGACCATGCCGCTGGAATTCAGGGCGCCGCCGGCGGGCTGCCTGGCGAGGCTGTAGGTCATGGCGGGGGCCATCATGGCGCAGGAGCCGAGGGTCAGGGCCAGGGCAGAGCCGAGCAGCAGTCTGGTGACGTTCATGGGGGAACCTCCGGGGATGAGGGAGAATGGATTGGCGTACGGTTCGCAGTGTGCGCGTGCCGGGCGTGCCCAGAGTGTCGGCCGGGACTCTTTGTGACGGTCCGCTCAACACCACCCCAAGAGGTGATGACCGTCTATACTCGGTTCAATTCCGTTCTGTTCCGTCCTGCCAGTCGGGCACGTCCGGCCCGTCACCCACTTCCCGAGGTGCTCATGTCCGATCCCAGCCTGCCGGCCCCTGACCTTCACGCCCTGTTCGCCGCGCAGCAGGCCTGGCGTTGGCAGGCGGCGCAGACCACTGCCCCTCAACGGCAGGCAATCCTGCGCCGCCTGCACGACGCCGTCCGCGCGCACCGGGTTCCCCTGGCCGACGCCCTGAAGGCCGACCTGGGCAAGAGCCGCGCCGAGTCCGAGATCGCCGAACTGCACCCGGTCCTGGAGGAAATCCAGCATGCCATCCGCCGCCTGCCGCGCTGGATGGCCCCCCGGCGCGTGGACACGCCCGCCGTGCTGTTCGGGGCGCGCAGCGAGGTGCAGATGCAGGCGCGCGGCGTGACGCTGATCCTGAGCCCCTGGAATTACCCCGTGAACCTCGCGCTGGTGCCGCTGGTCGCCAGTCTGGCCGCCGGGAACACCGTGATCCTCAAACCCAGCGAGAAGGCCCCGAACGTCGCCCGCGCGCTGCGCGACCTGCTGCACAGCGTGTTCGAACCGCGGCTGGTGGCGGTCGTGGAGGGGGACGGCGAGGTGGCCCGCGCCCTGACGGAACTGCCGTTCGGGCACATCTTCTTCACCGGGAGCGGCGCGGTCGGGCGTCACGTCATGCGGGCCGCCGCGAACAACCTGACGGGCGTGACCCTGGAACTGGGCGGCAAGAGCCCCGCCCTGATCGACACCAGCGCCGACCTGGACGTGACCGCCGAGCGGCTGGCGTGGGGGAAACTGCTGAACGCCGGGCAGACCTGCGTCGCGCCGGATTACGTGCTGGTGCCCACCCACCTGGAGGGACCGCTGCTGCGCCGCATGGAGGCCGTCATTGCGCGGCGCTTCGGGACCGGCGCGTGGCTGCGGGCCGGGCCGGATTACGGCCGTCTGGTGGACAGCGCCGGCGTGGATCGACTGGAACGCCTGACGCGCGCCAGCGTCGCGCAGGGCGCGCGGGTGGTCCTGGGCGGCGAGTTCGACGCGCCGGGTCGCTTCGTCTCCCCCACCCTGGTGAGCGGCGTGACGCCCGACATGCCGCTGATGCAGGAGGAACTGTTCGGGCCGGTCCTGCCCATCCTGACGTACGACGCGCCCGAGGAGGCCCTGAACCTGATCCGCCGCCTGGACCCGCCGCTGGCCCTGTACCTGTTCGCCACCGACGAGGACATGGTCCGGCGCGTACAGCGCGAGACGACCAGCGGCGGCATGGTCGTGAACGGCGCGGTCGTGCACCTGATCAACCCCAACCTGCCGTTCGGCGGCGTGGGCCCCAGCGGGATGGGGAACTACCACGGCGAGCATGGGTTCCGGACCTTCAGTCATGAGCGGGCCGTGCTGCGTGAACCCACGCCCAGCCCTGTGCGGTTCCTGTACCCCCCGTACGGCCGCCCGGTGCCGCGGCTGGTCGCGTGGACACTGCGGCAACTGGAACGGCAGACCGGCCCGCGCGAGTGACCGGCCCGCGCACGCTCCCGCTGACCGGGGCGGTCACGGCGGGTGGCCGTTCCAGCCGTTTCGGCAGCGACAAGGCCCTGGCGGTCCTGGACGGGCAGACCCTGCTGGAGCGTGCCTGCGCCAGCCTTCAGGGGTGCCGGGTCCGGCTGCTGATCGCCCCGCCCGGCCGTTACGTCCCGCCCACCCCGGACTGGCAGACGCACGCCGACCTGCGCCCCGGCGAGGGGCCCCTGGCCGGCCTGGAAAGCGCCCTGACGCACGCCCCGCCCGGCTGGGTGGCGTTCACCGGGGTGGACCTGCCCTGGCTGACCCCCGGGTACTGGCGTACCCTGAGTGCCGCCATCACGCCCGGCCACCTGAGCGTGCAGGCCACCGACGGGCAGGGCCGCCCGCAGCCGCTGGCTGCGCTGTACCACACCGACCTGCTGCCCCACGTGAGCGCCCTGCTGGACAGCGGTGAGCGCCGCCTGAGGCTGGCCGCGCCGCCCGGACGGACCCGGCTGGTGGGCGGCTTCGAGGCCCGGACATTCCTGAACATCAACACGCCGCAGGAGTTGACGGTTGACGGTTGAAAGTCGGTGGTCGGGGGGGGCGCGCCCTGTTTCCATCAACCATCACCCTTCCACCATCGACGCTCCTGCCCTCAGCCGTACTGCGCCTTGTGGGCTTTTTTCAGCGAGGCGTACTGTTCGTTCGCCTCGGCCTCATCCCATTTCGCCTTGAAGATGCGGGCGGACTCGGCCTTCACCGGGTCCTCCGGCGTGCGGGGCAGCTCGGCGCGGCCGTGCGCGCCGCTCTGGCCCTTCCTGTCCTGCGGGACGGGGCCATCGTACTTCTTTCCGCCGCGGTGGTTCGCGTAGCGGCGGGCGCGCGTGAACCCCATCTGCAGGAACTTGCGGGCCATGTCCGCCCCCACGAAATCCCCGGCCTGCAGGTACGTCAGGAACATCCCGTGGATGACCTCGCTGCTCTCACGCGCCAGCTCGGGCGTGGCGAAACGCCAGTGCGGCAGCAGTTCAGCCTTGTACGGCTGCACCAGCAGCACGCCCTGCTCCCCCACGCCCACCCGGTACAGTTCCGGGTGCGCGCGCAGGTCCAGTTCGGCGTAGTTCAGGGAGTAATCGAATTTCGGCATAGGTGTGCAGAAGGCGGATGGCAGAGGCCCGGCGCTTTCTGCCACCCGCGCTGAACGGCTCAGTTCATCCGGTCGTCGTCCATCATCGCCTGGAGCATCCAGCGGATCTTGTCGACGGTGGCGGCGTACCCGTTGTACATGTCGGCGGTGGCGGGGTCGTTCGCGTCGTCAACCGTCTGGCTGTCGTCGCGGTAACCCTTGCCGACGCGGCTGAGGTCCGCGACGAGGTCCGCGACCTGCGTGCGGGCGTCACGGACCGTCTCGGTGGGCACCTTCACCACGCTGAACCGCTCGATGTCGGCGGGCGCGGCGATGGGACTGCCGCCCAGCGCGACCAGGCGCTCGGCCTGCTCGTCGATGCCGGGGAAGATCTCCTCGATGAACTCGTCGTACGCGAGGTGCAGGTCGCGGAAGAACCGCCCACGGATGTCCCAGTGGTACTTCTTGAACTTCAGGTACAGGCTGATGGTCGTCGCGAGGTTGCGCTGCAGCGTCTCGGCGACCGTGCCGAACTCGGCTTCCGTCAGGTAGTTGTGGTCCACCAGGGCGTTGTTCGTGGTGTTCAGGTGCGCGGCGTCCGCGCTGCCCTTCCCGCCGGCCTTCCCGGAGGCGGCCTTTCCGTCGCTGGTGGCCTTGCTGGCGGGCTTCTTGGCGGCAGACTTGGCTTTACTGGTCATGCGTTCACCGTACCCCCGCGCGTGCCGGGCCGCCCATACGGGTTTCCTTTACCCTCCCGCCACAAACAGCAGGCGGTTCCCGTGAACCTTCATGCTGACCTGCCCGGCTTCGAGCAGTTCGGTCAGGTGCGCGCCGACGACCGCGCGGTTCAGGACCACCGCGCCCGCGCTTTCCATCGTCACGCCCAGCGCGCCGCACACCCGGACCAGCAGGTCGTCCACGCCGGCTGCGCCCACCTGCACGGCCTCCAGCACGGCCGCCGTGGTCCGCGCGTACGCCGCGAGGTTCGCCGCGACCAGCCGCGTCAGGTCCGGCGTGGGGTCCCCGTGGCCGGGCAGCGTGACGCGCACGCCCTCCAGTTCACCCAGGCGGGCGGCCGCCTCCTTCTGAAGCGCCGAGTCCGCGCAGAACGTCAGCGGGTGCTTTGCCAGCGCCTCCTCTCCGAACAGCGCGTCGGCGGCGTACAGCACCTCGCCCACCCGCACGGCGTACATCATGCTGGCGTGCCCGGCCACCTCCAGCAACTCCAGCACCGCGCCTCCGATCCGGCACAGGCCCGGCTCCGGGGCCAGCCGCGCCGGGCTGGGCGGCGCGAGCAGGAATTTACTCTGCAACTCCCTGGGCGGGCGCGCCCCGAACAGCCCGGTGGGTTGCAGGATCGGGTGCGTGATCACCGCGTCCTCCAGCGGCGGCGCGAACACCTTCAACTCCGGGAACCGCCGCAGGATGAACGCGTTCCCCCCGTGATGGTCGGCGTGACTGTGCGTGTTCAGAATCCCGGTCGGCGTCAGGTTCAGCTCCGTCAGGCCACGCAGGAGCCGGCGCGCGTGCCCGTCATCCAGCCCGGTGTCCACCAGCAGCGCCCCACCCCGGCCATCCTCGACCACCAGACTGTTCACCGCGCCCGGCAGGTAATGCACCCCCGGAGCCAACGAGACAAGAGCACCCATGCCCGGCAGCGTACCCGCTGATACGGACTCCGGTTGAAAGGTCTGTGACATCCTTCAACCCGAGCGGAGCGAGTGGACTCCGTATCATCAATAGTGCGGACACTGTTCAAGCGCCAGAGGGGACAGGCATGGAACACGTCTTCTGTAACGCCAGTCCTGCTCACCCCCTCCCAGCCTCCCCCCTCAAGCGGGAGGGGGCAACACGGCGTGTTCATCGCTGGTCTGCCCTGAAAGTATGAACCTGTCCGCACCATTGATCATACGGACTTCCGTCTGTTTCGCTGACAACCCGGAACTTCACCGGATGGCCAGCTCCACGTCCGGAGGGGCGTTTCTCTCCTGCTCTGCGGGGCAGCTCTCCGAGTCGCTTCGCTCGGATTGAACGGCTTTGCAAGCCATTCAATCGGAGTCCGTATCAGTCCTGAAACGCGGCGTCCCGCGTGATGGGCCGCCGCGCAGGTGGGCGGGTGTAGCCTGCGCCCGTGACCGTGCCCGCCCCCGCGCCCGCTGCCGACCTTCCTTCCGACGGGACCGCGCCCCCCCCGCCGTCCGCGCCGTTCCGGTTGTCGGCGGCGCAGCTGGGCCTGATCGGGTCGAATTTTCTGATGTGGGGCGGGTTCTTCGCGGTGATTCCGCTGGTGACGGTGCATTTCAGTGGCCCTGTCACAGGGGGCGGGCTGGGCTGGAGTGCCGCGAGCGTCGGGGCGGTGCTGGGCCTGCGGCAGTTGACGCAGCAGGGCCTGACGGTGTTCGGGGGCGCGTGGGCGGACCGCTGGGGGCCGAAACCGCTGATCCTGCTGGGCTGCGCGCTGCGGACCCTGGGCTTCGCCTGGATGGGCTTCAGTGACTCGTGGGGGGAACTGCTGGCGGCGGCGGTGCTGGCGGGCGTGGGGGGCGGCCTGTTCGACGCGCCGAAGAGTGCGGCGATCACGCAGGTGACCCTCCCGGAACACCGCACGCGGATGTTCAGCCTGACCAGCCTGTCCGGGAACGCCGGGATGGTGACGGGCCCGCTGATCGGCGCGGCGCTGCTGGGGCTGGGGTTCCGGACGGCAGCGCTGTCGGCGGCGGGCGTGTACCTGCTGGCGGGCGCGGTGATGGCGCTCACCTTGCCGCACCTGCGGCCGGCGGGGCGGGTGGGCAGCGGCCTGGACGGGCTGCGGCTGGCGGCGGCAGACACGCGGTTCCGGCGGTTCACGCTGGTGCTGATCGGGTACTTCATCCTGAGCACGCAGATCAACGTGGCGGTCACCCTGAAGGCCGTCGCGCTGGCGGGGAACGGCGCGACGGGGCCGCTGTACGGCCTGTCGGCGGGGCTGGCGGTGCTGCTTCAGTACCCGCTGCTGCGGCTGGTCGAGCGCTTCGTGCCGGTGCGTTCGGCGCTGGTGGCGGCGGTGCTGCTGGTCGGCGCGGCGCTGGGCCTGATGTCGGTGGCGGCGACGTTCGGGCAGCTGCTGGCGTGCGTGGCGCTGTACAGCCTGGGCACCATGATCGTGTACCCCACCCAGCAGACCCTGACGGCCCGCTTCGCGCCGCCGGGGCGGGTCGGGAGTTACTTCGGGTTCTCCGCGATCAGCCTGGGCGTGGGGGGCGCGGTGGGCAGCGTGCTGGGCGGCGCGCTGGTGGACGGCGGCGCGCGGCTGGGCTTCCCGGCGCTGGCGTGGCTGACGCTGGCCGTGATCGGGGGCCTGACGGCGCTGGGGCTACGCTGGGCGCTGCGGGGCCTGCCGCACCAGTCGGGCTGACCGGCCGGGCTCAGGGCTGCTGGCGGAAGGGATCCAGGGACAGGACCGGGGCGGTCTGCAGGGCCTGCAGCCCCAGGTCCAGCAGCGGGTCGCGGCCCTGCGTGAGCGCCCGGATTTCCGCCTCGCCCTGGGGGCCGGGCCGGTCGGGCGTGACGCGCTGCGGGTAGGGCGTTCCGTCGGGTTTGGCGTAGTGCAGGATGGTGAGTTGCAGGGCCGCCTGGCTGCCGACCGGGAAGTTGCGGGTGGCGGTGTTGCCGACGCCGGCGGTCGTCTCGCCGACGATGGGGCCTCGCGTGGCGTACTGGATCTCGTACGCGAAGAATTCGCTGCACGAGGCGCTGCCCTCGTCGACCAGCACGGCCAGCGGACCGGTCCAGAAGGCCGGGTGGCTGACCGTTCCGGCCAGGCGGGCGTCCTCGAGGCGGGTGCCGCGGCTGACGACGGTGCGGCTGCTGCCGTCGGCGCTGCGGGCCACGCGCGTCAGGCTGGGCACGAAGGCGCTGACGGCGCTGTCGCACTCGGCGAGGCTGCCGCCGGGGTTGCCGCGCAGGTCCACGATCAGGCCGGTCGCGCCGCTGCGCTGCGCCTGCCGCACCTGGTCGTGCACGCGCTGCGCGACGCGCCCGCCGGACAGGAAGGTGGGAATGCGGATCACGGCCACCTGCGCGCCGGTGCCTGTGCCGGCCGGGACGTAACTCAGGCGCGGGAGGTCCAGGGTGCTGCTCTCGCGGGCGGTCAGGGTGACCTGCAGCGGCGCGCCCTGCCGCTGCACGTCCAGGGTGATGGTCTGGCCCTTCTCGCGGGCCTCGCGCAGGTCCTCGTACAGGTACGGGCGGCCGTTCAGGCGCAGCAGCGTGTCGCCGCGCCGCAGGCCGGCCTCCTCGGCGGCGCTGCCGGGAACCACCTCGGTCACCACGCGGTTCTGTCCGTCCAGCAGCGCGAGTTTCACCCCGAACTGCAGGCGGGGGCCGCCGGTGGCGCTGGCAATGAATTCGCGGTAGTCCTCGGGCGTCTGGAAGAAACTGTGTTCGTCGTCCAGTGCGGTCAGTTCGGCTTCCAGCACCGGGTAGGCGCGGCTCTCGGGACAGCTGCCGGGCGTGGCGGCGCAGACGTTGTTCAGGCGCTGCTGGTACTCGCGGGTCAGGGCGGCGCGGTCCACGGTGGACAGCCCGCCGTACTCCTGGCGGAGCAGGTCGTTCACCTCGTTGAAGATGGTCTGGGCCGGGGAGACGCTGCCCTGGGCGGCCGCGCCGGGATGTGCGCCCAGACCGGCCAGCAGCGCCGTGAGCGCGGCGGTGCGGGCTGCGCTCAGCAGCGGACGGAACCGGGCCGGGCGGTCACGGCGCGGGGTCGAGCGGCGCAGGAAGGCGTTCATGGGTGCCTGTATTCTGCTCTGAACAGATGGGAATTTGGTGGGTGGCGATTGCAAGCGAGATTACAGGATTGGTGCGCCAGCACGGTGTTTTCCTGTTGCGGGTGTTGGCCGGCGTGCCGGGTCAGCCCACCGGGGGGGACGCCCGGGGGCGGGCGGTCAGGCGGCCGGGGAACGCTGGTACAGGTCCACGAGGCGGCGCAGGAACCTGAGGCCCGGCGCGAGGCTGGACGCCTGCACCCACTCGTCGGTGCGGTGCGCGTTCCCGCCGCGGTACACGCCCACCGCGACCGCCGGCAGGCCATGCGGGACGGCCGCGTTCGCGTCGGTGCTGCTGGACGCCAGCCGGATGTCGGTGCGGATCTCGCGGGCGGCGTCCCGGACCGCGCCCAGCAGCGCGCCGCTCTGAAGGTCCCCGCCGGGCCGGTCTCCCACCCGTTCCAGCTGCAGCTGCACGCCGGCCTCACGCGCCGCGGCGTGCAGGACGCCCACGGCGCGGGTGTCCAGGTCCGCGAGGACCTTCGCGTCCAGCGAACGCAGGTCCAGCAGCAGCTCGGCCGTTCCTGCGATGGAGTTCACGCTGGTCCCGCCGGACGCCACACCGACATTCAGGGTGGTGCGCGGCGAGGCGGGCAGGTGCAGGGCGTACAGGGCGCTGATCGCCCGCCCCAGCGCGTGCAGGGCGCTGGGTGCCTGATCGCCCCACGAGTGCCCGCCCGGCCCGACGAACGCGGCCCGGTAGCGGCGCACCCCCACCCCGCGCGTGACCGCCACCCCCAGGTAGCCGTCCACGGCGATGAACGCCCCCAGCTGCGGGCGGTGGCGGCCCAGCAGGTACTTCGCGCCGCGCAGGTCCCCCAGGCCCTCCTCGCCGACGTTCGCGGCGATCCACAGCGGGCGGCGCAGCGCGCCGGTCTGGCCGCGCAGGTCGCGCAGCAGCGCTGTCACCACCGCCAGGCTGGCGCTGTTGTCGCCCACGCCCGGCCCGACCAGCCGCCCGCCCTCCTCGCGGACGGTCACGTCGGTGCCGGCGTCGAAGACGGTGTCCAGGTGCGCGGCGAGCAGCAGGGCGGGGCGGCCCTCGGTGCCGGGAGGGGTCAGGCGGGTCAGGACGTTCCCGACCTCGTCGCGTTCGGTCACGTAGCCCAGTTCGGTCCACAGGTCCGCGATCAGGTCGGCGCGCCGCCCCTCCGCGAACGTCGGAGCCGGGGTCTGCGCGATGCGCGTGAGGTACGAAAGAGGCATTGCGGGCCATTGTAGACGCGCCGGACCGGGCGGTGGGCCGGATCGGGAACAAAGCGTGAAGGCGCCCCCCGGTCCTGCGGGAGCGCCCTGACGCGGAGCGGGGGTGCCTAGCGGCGCAGCATGCGGCTGCCGATCATGCCGGCCAGGCCGACCAGACCGGCCTTCACCAGCGGGTTGCTGAGCATCCCGCCGGGCGCGAACGCCTCCTCCAGTGGGCTGCGGCCGTTCTGGGCCGGGGCCTGCGCGGTCTTGGTGTACGCGTCGATCAGGTCGTCGTCGTCGTCGGGACGCACGGTCTGCACGGGGTTGGCGGGGCTGCGCACGATGGCGTCGCCCATCTCCCGGCGCTGCTCGGGGCTCATGCCGCCCACGTACTCTTTCAGGACCGCCTGCCGCTCCTCGGGCGAGGCGTTTTCGAGGTACTCGCGGATGTACGCGGCGGCCTCCTGGGGACTGACGGTCCCGTCGCCGTCCGTGTCGCGCGGATCGAGTTTCGCCATCTGTTCATGCCGGTCTTTCTGCTGGAAGAACATACCTGACCTCCTGGGGAACTGCGCGGTCAGGGGGGGCCCTGACCTGAACGGTGAACGCAACCCACGCTACGCAACATGCCGGTCAGGTACATGAGCGCGGCCTTCACGGGCCCTGCGGGAAGGGGTGCGGGCCGCTACTCGCCGGTGCGGGCGCGGCGTTTCTGGTAGGCGCCGGTCAGCAGCTCCGCGATGTACTCCCGCGTGAACGGCATACCGCTTTCCTCGGCGGCGCGGATCTCGTCGTCGCGGTCGTAGGTGAGGCGCACGAAGGTCGCGCTGTGCACCGGCGAGTGCGGGTCGAACTCCAGGATCAGGTAGCACGGCAGCGTGGAGTCCAGCGGGTTGCCCACGCTCCCGCAGTTGATCAGCGGGCGGCCCTCCACGTCCAGCAGCAGCGCCTCGTGCATGTCGGCGTACACCAGCGCGTCGGCGTGCTGCGTGAGCCCGAAGGCCGGGTTGGGCGTGAAGGCTTCCAGCTGGTCGTGCAGGCTGCTGTGCGGGTACAGCCGGTGGAACAGGCCGCGGCTGCTGGCATGCACGAACCGCCACCACGCCCCCCCGAACTGCTCCTCGATGCCGTACGGCAGCTCGGCGAGGTACGTCAGGCCGGCGGGCGTGAGTTTGCTGCGCGGCCACAGGTCCTGCGGGCGGTGCGTGGCCCCGGCGACCCGGGCGTCCCAGTTGCCCTGAATGACGCGCGTGGCGTGTGCCTGCGTCCAGTCGAGCACTTCGCGGGGGCGGGGGCCCTTGCCCACCAGATCCCCCAGCACCCAGATGTCGGTCAGGCCGCGCCGCTGCACGTCTGCGTGAACCGCGAGCGTGGCCGCCAGGTTGGCGTGCAGGTCCGCGAGAATGGCGAGGCGAATCATATGCTCCGGAGTGTAGCCCACCCCCCCGCACCGCCCGGACGCACCCACCCCCACCGCCTTCACCTGACAGGCAGGTCAGCTGGGCAGCGTAGGCGTCAGGGCGCGGATCATGGCCCAGGTGATCAGGCCGGCCGTGACCAGCCCGCCCAGCACGAACCACGCGGGTGCGCCGCCCCGACCGCCCGGCACGCGGGCCGCGCCGGCGGCGTTGGCGGCGCTCCACGCCACCCGCAGGTTCACGAGGGCCAGTCCCAGCAGCGCGGCGTCCAGCGCGTCCACCCGGCCGCTGCCCACCGCCAGCGGGTACGACAGTGCGGGCGTCAGGCCGACCAGCAGCAGCGCGATCAGCAGTTGCAGCGCGTACGGAGGCACGCTCCCCAGTATGCACGGCCCGTCCGGACGCCGGACGTCACCCCAGCTCGTGGTACTGCCCGCGGAAATACACCAGCGGGTCGTCATCCGTGTACCGGCTGTACTCCACGAACCCCACGAACAGCGTGTGATCTCCGGCAGCGATCACCTCATGCTTGCGGCACACCAGCTGCGCGACACTCCCGCCGATCAGCGGCAGGCCCTCATGCTCGAACCACGGCACGCCCTCCTCCGGTCCGGGCTTGCCCGCAAAATGGTCACTCAGGTGCCGCTGCGCGGCCGACAGGACATTCACGCCGAAGTGCGTGACGTCCTCGCCGGACAGCAGGGCGTGCATGTGCGCGCGGCGATCCACGCTCACCAGGATCAGCGGCGGGTTCAGGCTGACCGACACGAACGCGCTGGCGGTCATGCCCCGGCGCGCCTGCCCGTCCGTGGCGGTCACGACCGTCACGCCGCTCGTGAAGCGGCCCAGCGTCTGACGGAATTCCGTGGCGTTCAGGCCACCCTGCTGCGCCTGATCCTGCGGCGCACGGTCCAACTGCGGTTCACTCATGCGGCGAGTGTACCGGCTCGGCCCGCTTCCGTCAGCGTCCGGCCGGCAGGGCCGGGAGGGGCGGCGTGTCCCGGACCAGCAGGTCCGGCAGGCGCACCACGCCCCGCTCGGGAATGGTGTCCGCCCAGCGCTGCCCGCTGACCCGCACCTCGGTCTTCCCGGGCGGCAGGGCCGCGAACCCGTAGTACCCCAGCGCGTCCGTGAGCGCCTCGGCCACCACCTGCCCGCCCTGCCACGCCTGCACGGTCCGGTTGCCGGGCGCGGCGGTGCCGGTCACGCGGCCCAGCAGTCCCCGCACGGTGGGCGGCGCGTCCGTCCAGCGCAGCGGGCGTTCCAGCGGCATGCCCGGCGCACTCAGCACCGCCTGCACGGCGTTCAGTCCCTGCCCGGCTGCCTGCCGCTGCCCGTACACGTCGGCGGTCGGCGTGCGGTACGAGTACCCCACCCAGCCCATCCCGGCCTGCACCGACCGGCGGGCCTGCGCGGCCGTCACGGCCGGGTCGTTCAGGTACATGGCCGTCCCGGCCGCCACGGCGGCCTGCGCGCCGTCCGGGCGGGCACGCACCGACAGCGCAAAGGCGTTCCAGCCGTCGAACCAGTCGGCCTGTTCGGGCAGCGCGTCCCGCTTGTAGTTCATCAGGACGTTCAGGTCGATCAGGCCCGCGCGCATCCACTCCGGCCAGTCCTGCAGCACGTCCCCGTAGGTGCGGGTGCGGCGGAACGCCACGAGGTCCCCGGCACGCGGCGCGGTCTGGTACGTGATGGTCGCCGCGCTGACCCACAGGTCCGGGCGCAGCGCCTTGCTTTCCAGCGTGATGCGCCGCACCAGGTTGGTGACCTGCTGCCGTTTCCAGGCCGCCCAGACGGGGTCACCGGTGGCGGGCGTGCCGGCGCGGCCCGTCTCGGCGCGGTAGCGGGCCAGGGTCTTGGCATCGTAGCCCCACACCTCCCCGTCCGGGTAGCGGATCCGGTCGAGCTGCACGCCGTCCACCGGGTAGTTCCGCACGAGGCTCACGACCGCCTGCGTCATGTACTCGGCGGCGGCAGGAATCCCGGCGTCCAGCCACGCGTCCCGTCCCTCGAGCCACGTGCCGTTCGGACGGCGCGCCAGCCAGGAGTTCGCGCCGGCATCCGGCCCGTGAAGGCGCATCACGTGCGCGGGGTTGCTGTTGGGGACGGTGGTGTTCGCCACGCCGGTCACGCTGACCCACGCGATCACGCGCATTCCGCGTGCGTGCGCCTGGGCCGTCACCTCGCGCAGCGGATCGAAACCCGCCGGCAGGTCCGGGTCGGTCACGGCCGGCACGCTGGCCTTCAGGCACAGGCAGTCGGCGCGGCGGATGGCCTGCACGAACAGGGTGTTCACGCCCAGCCGCGCGGCGTCGTTCACGGTCTGCGTGACCTGCGCCCGCGTCTTCAGGCCCGGCCCGAAGGCGTCTATCCACAGGCCGCGCAGGTTCGCACCGGACGCCAGCGGGGCCGGGGCAGACGCCAGCGGGGCCGGGGTGGGCGGCGCGGCTTCCGGCGTGGGCGGCACTTCCTGGGCGGCCACCTGCCCCGGAACGGCAGTCAGCGCGAGGGCGGAGGTCAGGAGCAACGGGGCGGCGCGGCGCAGCAGGAGGAACGTCATGGTCGTGAGCGGCAGGCTAGCGCACCCGGCCCCGCCGCACATGAAGCCCCGCGCCGGCCTCCCCCGGACCTGGAGGAAGGCCGCTCATTTCTTACCGTTGCCGCGCGGCGGGCATGTTAGGCTCGGACGGTACATCCACAATCCGGAGGTTTCACCATGAAGAAACGTGCACTGCTGGCCCTCGTCGGTACCGTCGCCCTCGCCTCCTGCAACCAGGCCCCGGACGTGTCGGGCAAGAGCGTCACCAGGGCGTTCACGGACCAGAAGCTCGCCGGCTACACCGCGCCCTCCGGCACCGCCGTGTTCGTGGACCTGACCGGCGGGGACCGCCGCACCACCCTGACCGTCAAGGGCCTGAAAGCCAACACCGAGTACCTCGCGCACTACCACGCGATGGGCACCGCCAGCACCACCGACGTCTGCAAGTCCGGCGGCGCGGTCGTGGGCGGCATGATCGGCATGACGACCAGGAGCAACGCCAGCGGCGAACTGACCCTTAAGGGCTTCCAGGCGACCGCCGACCTGAAGGACGCGAAGTACATCAACGTTCACGAGAACGTCGCGGGCCTGCCCGTGCCGGTCTGCGCGCCCCTCTGATCCTCCCCACCCGCAGGCCGCCCCGTTCAGCGCGGGCGGCCTGCGGTCTGCCGGGCGGGGTCAGGCCTCGCTGTCGTCGGTGTCGTCGCTGTCGTCGGTGACCGGCGCGGCGGGCACGTTGCGGTTCTTGCCGATCTCGCGGACGCGCCCGCTGAAACGGGTGCGGATCAGCTCGTAGTGCGGGTGGGCGCGGATGTCACCGGGACGCGAGGGCGCCGGGGCGGAGCGCCCGTCCGCCGGGGCCGGCGCGGCGTCCTGTGCGGCGGGGCGCGGCGGCGGGGGCGCGGCGCGTGTCTCCGGAACCGCCGGGGACGGCGGGGCGGGCAGGGAGACGTTCCCGAAGGGCATGTCCTCCTCGGGCGGCAGGCCCCCCAGGATGTCGGGGCCGCCGAAGGCGTTCCAGTCGGGTTCCTCGGTGATGGGTTCGACGATGTACAGTTCCCGCTCGCGGGCCGGTGGGGGCAGGCGGTCCCCGCCGGCCGCGTCGGCCGGGGCGGGCGGCGCGTCGGTCAGGTGCGCGCCGGCGAAGGGATCGTCGGGCAGCGGGGCCGGGGCCACGTCGTCGGGACTGCGGGGCGGCACGTGGCGTTCCGGACGGGGCGGCAGCGTGGCGACGCCGCCGGGCCCGGTGGGCCCGTCGGACGGCAGAGGCCCGAAGTCCGGCCCGCGTGCGGCGCGGCGCGGCGCGGCCCGGCCCGGGTCGAACGGCGCGACCGGGGGCGGCCCCTGGACCGCTGCCGTCTGGGCCGCCGTCTGCACTGGGGCCGGGCGGGCCGAGGCGGCCGGGGCGGGGTCCGGACTGGGGGCCGGGGCCGCCCCGCCGCGCGGGCCGCCGGACAGCGGGCCGGAAGGCACGGGGGTCCCGCCCCCACCGCCCCCGCCCGGCCCGCCGAGGTTTACGCGGCGGCCGCCTTCCGGGGCGATCAGTTCGAAGGTGACCGGCCCGAACACCTTCAGCACGATGCGGGCAATGTCGTCGAACTTCGCGGCGACCTGCTTGGCGTGGAAGGCGCTGCGCTCGTCGTACGAGAGGCTCACGTAGCCGGGCTCGGCGTGCTGCCGGGCGGGTTTCAGGAAGGCGCGCAGCTGGATGCTGGCCTGCCGCACCACGTCCGGCCAGCTGCCGCCGGTCGGGACGGGCGGCTCGCTGCTCCCGGCGTCCGGCGTGCCCGCGCGGGCCGCAGCCGGGGCGGGGGCGCGGCGGGCGCCGGGATCGAAGTCCGCGACCGGGGCGCTCACCACTGGCCCCCCGGCGGCGGGGCGGGCGCGCAGGCTGGCGAGTTCCTTTTCCAGCCGGTTCAGGCGCTGCGTGAGGTCCGCCGGGACGGCCGCGCCGGCCCCGGCCGGGGCCACCCCGCCGCCCGTGTCGGCGGCGAGCAGGGCGTGCGTGAGGGCCAGTTCCAGGCTCTGCTGGTCGGCGGCGCGGGCGAAACGGGCTTCCTGTTCGTCCAGCGCCGCCTGGAGTTTCAGGAGTCTGGGCACGTCCGCGCCGTCCAGGCGGGCTTCCGGACCGCTGTCCTTCAGGCCCAGTTCGGCGTGCAGGGCCGCGCCGAGCGCCGCGACGAGCCCCTCGACGACCGTGCGGGCCGCGAACCCGTCGCGGTACAGGGCGGCCGCGCCGCTGATGGCGGCCCCCGCGTCCCCGCCGACCAGCGCGGCGGCGACGCCGCGCACCCGTTCGCCCGGCGGGAGGCCCAGCGCGTCCTCCACGGCGGCGCGGGTGATGGCGGTCCCGGCGGCCAGCATGCGTTCGAGCAGGCTCTCACCGTCGCGCATGGCGCCGTCGGCCAGACGGCCGATCAGGTGCAGGGCGTCACCATCGGCGCGTGCGCCCTCACGCTGCACCAGTCCGCCGAGCTTCCCGGCGATCTCCTCGGGCGTCAGGCGGCGGAAGCGGTAGTGCTGGCAGCGCGACAGGATGGTCGGGATGATCTTCTCGGGTTCGGTGGTCGCCAGGATGAAGATCACGTGGCTGGGTGGCTCCTCCAGCGTCTTCAGGAGGGCGTTGAACGCGGCGCGGCTCATCATGTGCGCCTCGTCGAGGATGTAGATCTTCTTCCCGCCGCGCATGGCGGCCAGCGAGACCTTCTCGCGCAGGTCGCGCACGTCGTCCACGGAGTTGTTGCTGGCCGCGTCGATCTCCATGACGTCCGGGTGCGATCCGGCCCGCACGCTCAGGCAGGATTCGCACTCACCGCAGGGTTTGGGCATGGGGCCGGTGCAGTTGGCGGTCATGGCGATCAGGCGGGCGGTGGTGGTCTTCCCGACCCCGCGCGGCCCGCTGAACAGGTACGCGTGCCCCACCCGCCCCTGCGACAGCGCGGCGCGCAGCACGTCCTTGACGTGTTCCTGCCCGACCACGTCCTCCCACCGGACCGGCCGGGCCCGCTGGTAGATGGCGCTCACAGGTGCCCCCCGGCGGCGCGGAGGCGAGGCCCGAACGCTGAACCACACGGCCTGCCGCCGCTCAACCCGACCCCACCACTGCACACACGCCGCTTCACCTCAGCATTCTAGAGCCCAGGGGCAACGGGGCGCAGTGACGGGGGGAAGGGTTGAGAGTCGAAGGTTGAAAGTTGAAAGTTGATGGGTGATGGGTGATGGGGGATGGGAACGGCCTTCCCTCCATCAGCCTCCGACCATCAATCATCAACCCTTGCGCAGCGGCAGGTAGCGGGGTTGCCACGCGCGGTCGCGGATCACGGTTTCCAGTTCGTCGCGGGTCATGTTGCGGATGCGGCGTTCGGCGCACACGCCGTCCCGGATGGACTGCAGGGCGACGTTCACGGCCACCTGGATGCTCAGTTCACGCAGGTCGCTGATGGGCGGGTACACGCGTTCGCCGTACTGGGCGGTGAATTCGGCCAGCGTCCGGGCGGCCTCCATGACCATGTTGTCCGTGATCTCGCGGGCGCGGCTGGCGACCGCCCCGAAACCCAGTCCGGGGAAGATGAAGGCGTTGTTGCCCTGCCCGACCGGGTAGCGTTTCCCTCCGTACTCCACGTCGGGGAAGGGACTGCCGGACGCGACGATCGCGCCGCCGCGCGTCCAGTGGATGATGTCGGCGGGGCGCGCCTCGACGTGGCTGCTGGGGTTGCTGAGCGGGAACACGATCGGGCGCGGCGTGTGGGCCAGCATCGCCTCGACGCTCTCCTGCCGGAACAGGCCGGGCACGCCCGTGAAGCCCAGCAGCGCGGTCGCCTTCGCGTTCACGATCACGTCGTGCATGCCGGGGTACTCGCCGTCGAACACCCAGCCGGCGAGGTCTCCGGGGCGACGCGCGAAGCTCAGCTGCTGGTCTTCCAGGTCCGGTTGCCCGTGCATCAGCAGACCGTGGCGGTCCACGACGAACACGCGGGCGTTCGCGTCCCCGGCACTCAGCCCGTCCGCCTGAAGGCCCTGCCGGATGGCCATGGCCACGCCGATCCCGGCGGCGCCGGCCCCCACCACCACGAACACCTGATCGCTCAGCCGCTCGCCCTTGAGGCGCGCGGCGCTGATCAGCCCGGCGAGCGCCATGGCGCCCGTGCCCTGGATGTCGTCGTTGAAGCTCGGCACGACCCGGCGGTAGCGTTCCAGCACCCGGAACGCCGTGCCCCGGCTGAAATCCTCCCACTGGATGATCGCCTTCGGGTAGCGGTGCGACACGGCCTCCACGAACGCGTCCAGGAACTCGTCGTAGGCCGCGCCGGTCAGGCGGCGGTGGTGCACGCCCAGGTACAGCGGATCGTCGATCAGGTCCTGGCGGTTGGTGCCGACGTCCAGTTCGACCGGGAGGGTCTTGTCCGGCCCGACGCCCCCGGCGGCGGTGTACAGCGACAGTTTCCCGATGCTGATCGCCATGCCCCCGAAGCCCTGGTCCCCGATGCCCAGGATGGCGCTGGAGTCGGTGGCGACGATCATGCGCACGTCGTTCACGGTGACGTTCTCCAGCATGTCGTCCACCCGGTCGATGTCGCCGGTGCTGACCGTGAAGCCGCGCGGGTAGCGGTAGTTGCTGGAGTAGTTCCGCACCGCCTCGCCCACCGTGGGCGTGTAGATGATGGGCAGCATCTCCTCGAGGTGGTCTTCGAGAATCGCGTAGAACAGCACCTCGTTGCGGTCCTGCAGGGCGCGCAGGTACTCGTGTTTTTCCAGGTCGGAGCCACACTTGAGGTAGCGCAGGTACGTGCGTTCCTTCTGCTCCTCGAAGGTGCTGGTGTGGGGCGGCACGAGGCCCTCGAGGCCCAGTTCCCGGCGTTCCTCGGGCGTGAAGGCCGTGGTCTTGTTCAGCAGCGGATTCTGGAGCAACGCCAGGCCCGTCACGTGCACGTCGATGAAACGCTGCCCCTGCGGGTCGCGTTTCACGTCGTAGTAACGGGAGACAGGAAGATTCTTCGGCATGACGCTCCAGCATAGCGGCAGGCCGCTGTACCCGGTCCAGACACGGTCCACGCGCCCCCACCGCCGGGCCGGCGTCCGTTCAGCGCGTGAACAGAAGGGGTCGCGGGCGGCGGGTCACGGCGCCCCGCTTGCGGCGCCCTGCGTCCCGACGTGCCCGGCCCAGCGTTGCCGGAGGGTGTCGAAGTTCGCGTCGATGCGCGCCTGCGGCAGCACCATCTGCGTGGTCGCGCCACGCCCGATCTCGTCCCCGAGTTCGTTCACGGCGACCATGCGGGCGATCACGCGCCGGCCCTCCTGCCGCTCGAAGGTGGCGGTCACGGTCAAGCGCATGCCGGGCAGGGCGCTGGCGGTGTGCGTCACGTCCACCTGCGTGCCGATGCCGCCCTCGCCGTCTTCCAGGAACGGCAGGATGATCTTGCGGCCCGCCTCCTCGAAGTGCCGGGCCATCCAGTACGTGGCGTACACCGGGTGCAGGCGGCCCAGCTCGCCGAAGTTCACGGTCATCTCGTCGGTCACGGTCACGGTCAGGGTCTGCGTGAACCCCTCGGGAATGGCTTGCATGCCCCGCAGGCTAACAGGCCGCGCCGGGAGTATGGGGGGAGCCTTAACCCGCCATGACGGACGCCCACCGGCGCGGCCCGTACACTGCCCAGCATGAAGGACGGCCGGTCATGAAGTTCAGTCCCCTCTCGGCTTTCACGCTGCTGCGCGAGGCGGCCCTGGCATTCGGGCAGGACAAGGCGCCGCGGCTGGCGGCCGCCATCGCGTACTACGCCATGTTCAGCCTCGCGCCGCTGCTGCTGCTGGCCGTGGTCGTCGCCGGACGGTTCCTGACGAACAACGCTGTGCTGGACCAGCTGTTCGGCCCCGGCGGCCTGATCGCTCAGAACCTGGGCACCGACACCGCCACGCTGCTGCGCGGCCTGGTGAACACCGACAGCCTGCAGCGCGGGTCGCTGGTGGCGTCCATCGCGGCGTTCGTGACGCTGTTCATGGGCGCCACCGGGCTGTTCGTGCAGTTGCAGGACGCCCTGAACTCCATGTGGGGCGCGGACCCCGGCCCGCCGCAGGGCTTCGTGAACGTCCTGTGGACCCGCCTGAAATCGTTCCTGATGATCCTGGCCATCGGGCTGCTGCTGATCGCGTTCCTCGGCGTGAACACGTACCTGTCGGTCATCGCGCAGCGGCTGGGCGACACCATCGGCGCGGGGGCGTTCTTCGTGCGGGCCGGGACGGCGCTGCTGTCCGTGCTGTTCCTGGCGCCCGTGTTCGCCGGCATCTACAAGCTGCTGCCCGACGTGAAACTGGAGTGGCGGGAGGTGTGGGTGGGGGGGTTCTTCACGTCGGCGCTGTTCACGCTCGGGCAGCTGGGCATCGGCCTGTACCTGGGGCAGGCCGCGCCGGGCAGCGCCTTCGGGGCCGCCGCGACGCTGATCGTGCTGCTGCTGTGGATCTACTACTCGGCCATGATCTTCTTCTTCGGGGCGGAGGTCACGTGGGTGTACTCGCAGAAGTACGGCACGCACGCGGGCGGCGCGGCCAACACCGCCAAGAAGCAGGCGCTGGCCGCGCAGGGCGCCGAGATCGACCCCAGCGAGAGCCCGCAGGAACGCGACGCGAAACGGCAGGCCGACCGGCCGGTGCGGGACAGTCGCGGCCGGGTGCTGGGCGTGCCGGTCCCGCGCGTCCTGCCCCGCGTGCCGCGCCGCGAGGAGGGCCGGGTGCTGCCCACCGTGCGCGCCGCGCTGTGGAACGCCGTGACGGCCGTCCTGGCCGTGCCCGCCGTGATCGTGCTGCGCGTGCTGGGCATCACGGGCGGACGGCGCAGGTAGTTTGCTGGACGGCTGTCATGCGGACTCCGTCCGTTCCGTTGACAACCCGGAAGGACACCGAGGTGCCAACTCCACACCCAGAGTCCGTTCTACTCCTGCTCGCTCTGCTGCGCAGCTCTACGAGTCCGCTCGGGTTGAAAGCTTCTGCAAATCTTTCAACCGGAGTCCGGATCAGTCCAGCGTGACGGGGTACGGCAGGGTGCCCTCGTAGATGGCGCGGCCCACGATGGCGCCCTCGATGTGTTCCTCCTGCAGCAGGCGCACGTCGTCCACGTTCGCCACGCCGCCGCCCACGATCAGGGTGTTCGTCCACAGCTGCCGCACCTGCCGCATCAGGTCGCGGTCCAGGCCGCGCAGGGTGCCGTCGCGGGTGACGTCCGTGAAGATCAGGGTCTCCAGGCCCGCGTCGGCCAGGCCAGGGGTCAGGTCGGCGACCATCACGCCGCTGCCCTGCACCCAGCCGTGCGTGGCGACCTCCAGGCCGCGTGCGTCGAGGCTCACGACCACCCGTTCCGGGCCGTGCGCGGCGATCAGGTCGCGCACCAGTTCCGGGTGCTTGACGGCGGCCGTGCCGATCACGACGCGGTCCACGCCCAGGCGCAGCAGGTCCCCGGCGGCCTCGCGGCTGCGGACGCCGCCGCCCACCTCGACCGGCACGCCCAGTTCGCCCGTGATCTGCGCGATCACGGCGCGGTTCTCGCCGCGGCCGGTGGCGGCGTCCAGGTCGACCAGGTGCACCAGGCCCGCGCCCAGGCTCACCCAGTGGCGCGCGGCGTCGAGCGGCGAGTCGAAGTACACGGTCTCGCGGTCGGGGTCACCCTCGAACAGGCGCACGGCGCGGCCGGACTGGATGTCCACGCAGGGAATGATCAGCGGCGAACTCATGCGCCACAGGATACGGGGCCGGGACGGGGGGCAGGGCACGCGGGGGGCCGTGGGGGGCTACACTGCCCCCGTGCGCGTCGGGATTGTCACTGCTACCTACCTGCCGTCCCGCAACGGGGTGGCGACCAGCACGGCCCTGTTCGCCCGGGGTCTGCGTGACCTGGGCCACGAGGTGCGGATCTTCGCGCCCCGCCACCCGCAGATGCCGCCCCGCGAGGACGGCGTGTACCGCCTGAACTCGTCGTTCGCGGGCGCGCGGGCGCTGGGCGCCCCGGCCGATTACCCCGTGATGCTGGCGCCGGGGCCGCTGCTGACCTCGCGCCTGCCGCTGCGGGACCTGGACGTGCTGCACACCATGCACCCGTTCCTGGCGGGACAGCTGGCGCTGCGCTGGTCGCGGCTGTCGGGCGCGCCCGTGGTGTACACGGCGCACACGCAGTACGACCAGTACCTGCACTACGCGCCCATGCCGGGCCGGGTGGGCCGGGCGGTGCTGCGCCCGCACGTGAGCGCCTTCGCGCGCCGGGTGGACGCGGTGCTCGCGCCGGGCCGGGCGATGGTGGACATGCTGCGCGAGTACGGCTTTCAGGGCCGCGTGGACCTGCTGGCGAACCCGGTGGACCTCGCGGCGTTCCGCGCGGCGAGCGGCGCGGCCTTCCGCGCCGAGTTTCACGTGGGGCCGGACACGCCGCTGGTCATGTACCTGGGCCGGCTGGCCCCGGAGAAGAACCTGGACGTGATGCTGCGCGCCTTCACGCGGGCGAGGGCCAGTCGTCCGGAACTGCGGCTGCTGGTGGTCGGGGACGGCCCCAGCCGCGCGCCCCTGCAGGCGCAGGCGCCGGAGGGCGTGACCTTCACCGGTCCCGTCCCGTACGCCCGCGTGCCCGGGGCGCTGGCGGCCGCCGACGTGTTCATCACGGCCAGTACCAGCGAGGTGCTGCCCATGAGCATGATCGAGGCGCTCGCGGCGGGCACGCCCCTGGTCGCCGCGCAGAGTCCCGCCGCGCTGGACCTGATCGAGGAGGGCGTGAACGGCACGGTGCGGGCCGCCACGCCCGCAGAACTGGCGGACGGCCTGCTGGGCACCCTGCACCCGGACCGCCTGCCGACATTGCAGGAGGGCGCGCGCCTGAGTGCCGCCCGGTACGACCTGCCGGTGCGGGCCGCCGAGCTGGAAGCCGTGTACGACCGTGCCCGCGCCGGACGTTCCCGCAGACGGCGGGACTGATACGGGCTCGGATTGAATGGGCTGCAAAGCCCGTTCAATCCGAGCGGACTCGTAGAGCTGCGCAGTAGAGCGAGCAGGAGAGAAACGCCCCTCCGGACGTGGAGTTGACAGATCGGTGGTGTTCCGATCTGTGAACGAAACAAACGGAGTCCGTAGGAGCGCCCCGCAGGAAGCCCCGTCGTGGGGCACGCGCCGCAGGGCGCCCCTGTCCTGAAAGACCACGAAAGACAAGAAAGCCCCGGCATTTCTGCCAGGGCTTTCCTTGTGGTGCCGAAGATGGGACTTGAACCCACACGCCTCGCGGCGCTAGTCCCTGAAACTAGTGCGTCTACCAATTCCGCCACCTCGGCACACCTTTGGTAATCTCGCCCGCGCTCGGGCGCGTTTCAGGGCTCGCTTACTTTATAGGCGAGTGCCGAAACTGTCAACTCCCCCCCATCCCGGACGTGGCAGGGCCGCGCCGGGAGAGGGTGTTCCGGCGCGGCCCTGGGCGGAAGAGCAGAGCGGACTGCGGTATCAGGTGACGGGTTCGCCGCGCTCGCGCATGCGCTCGAGCAGCTTGCCGGGCTCGAACAGGCTGGCGCCCGCGCCGTAGCGGGCCTGCACGGCGCGGTTGACCAGCCAGATCGCGACGGCCACGCCGGCCAGCGTGATCAGCAGGCCCGGAATGCGCATCAGGGCGTTCACCTCGGCCACCTGCGCGTTGAAGGCGTCCGTGCCGAACTTCGCGGTCACGCGGGCGTAGTTCACGGCGCTGTTCACCATCCCGCCGATCAGGTCGACGACCGCGAACACCACGGTCGCCTGCGCGAGGCTGCGGTGCACGCCGGGGTCGCGCATGGCCTGCTGCGTGGCGGCGCGGTGCTCGGGGCTCTCGCCGATGGAACTGGCGTCCAGGAATACCCGGAACAGCGGCACGCTGGTCGCCGCGCTGATCAGGAACAGCAGCCCCGTCAGGTACGAGCGGGCCGAGTCCTTGATGGCGTACCAGAAGCCGTCCACGTACCAGAAGGCCAGCGCGCCGCTGAAGATCGCGCCTGCCCCGCCGATCAGCGCGACCGGGCTGACGTTGCGGTTCACGGCGAGGTCCCACAGCACGTACGCCACGGGAATCAGGGCGGCCAGCAGGTACGCGCGGACGTTCCCGGCGGCGCCTCCGCCGAACACCTGCTCGGCAATGCTGATGCCGCTGCCCAGGATGTTCGGACTGAGAATCAGGATCGGGATCAGCAGCGTGAAGATCAGGTCCCAGACGGTCTTCGGCACGCGGGCCTTCGGGCTGGGGTGGGCATCAGGGGCGTCGGGCGTGGGGGTGGGGGCCGCTTGGCTCATGGCGGGCATTCTCTCATCCGCAGGTGAGGAGTGCGCCGCGCCCGGACCCGGCCCACCACGTCCTGACCTCCGGCCTGTACGATCCGGAGGATGCGTGTTCTGGAAGTGTTTCTGGTGTTCCTGCGGCTGGGCCTGACGGGGTTCGGGGGGCCGGTCGCGCACCTGGGGTACTTCCGGGCGGAGTTCGTGACGCGCCGCGCGTGGATCAGCGAGGCCGGGTACGCGGACCTGGTGGCGCTGGCCGGGTTCCTGCCCGGCCCGGCCAGTTCGCAGGTGGGCCTGAGCGTGGGCCTGCTGCGCGCCGGCTGGCCGGGCCTGCTGGCCGCCTGGTCGGGCTTCACGCTGCCCAGCGCTGCCCTGATGACCGTGCTGGCGCTGGGCCTGACCCGCCTCGATCCGGGTCAGGCCGCGTGGCTGAGCGGCCTGAAGGTCGCGGCGGTCGCGGTGGTCGCGCAGGCCGTGGCGGGCCTGTGGGCGTCGCTGGTCACGGACCGGGTGCGGGCGGGCCTGGCGCTCGGCACGGCGGTGGCGCTGCTGCTGCTGCCCGGCGCGGGCACGCAGGTACTGGCGCTGCTGGTGTGCGCGGGCGTCGGCTGGCGCTGGCTGTCCGGGCCGGCCGGTGCGGGCGGCGCGGCCCTGCCTCCCGTGCCGGTGTCCCGCCGCGCCGGGACCGCGCTGCTGCTCCTGGCCGGGGCGCTGCTGCTGACGCTGCCACTGCTGGCCCCGCTGGGACCGGGCTGGGCCACGCTGGACGCCACGTACCGCGCCGGGGCGCTGGTGTTCGGGGGCGGGCACGTGGTCCTCCCGCTGCTGGAGGGCAGTTTCGCGGCGCTGCCGGCCACCACGTTCACCGCCGGGTACGGCGCGGCGAACGCCATGCCGGGCCCGCTGTTCACCTTCGCCACGTTCCTGGGGGCCGCCGCGCACGGTCCCGCCGGGGCGCTGATCGCCACGCTGGGCATCTTCCTGCCCGGCGCGCTGCTGATGGTCGGCGCGCTGCCCCACTGGGCGGCGCTGGCCGCCCGGCCCGCCGCCCGCGCCGCGCTGGCCGGCGTGAATGCCGGGGTGGTGGGCCTGCTGCTGGCCGCACTGTACGACCCGGTGTTCACCAGCGCCGTGCGCGGCCCGCGTGACCTGGCGCTGGCCGTGCTGGCCTACGCCGCCCTGACCGTCCTGCGGTGGCCCGCCTGGGCCGTGGTGCTGGCCTGTGCGGGCGTCGGGTGGGTGGCGCTGTAGGCACCTTCATACGGACTCGGACCCAGCGGCTTTATAAGCCATTCAATCGGAGTCCGTATGATACGGATTCCGTTTGTTTCGCCGACAATCCGGAACTTCACCGGATTGCCGGCTCCACGTCCGGAACCCGCCCAGCTCCTTCTCTGCGGAGCAGCTCTACGAGTCGCATCCGCTCGGATTGAACGGGCTTTGCAGCCCATTCAATCGGAGTTCGTATGAGGGTGGTGCGGACAGGTTCATCCCTTCAGGGCAGACCAGCGATGAATACGCCGTGGTTCCTCCTCCCCCTTGAGGGGGGAGGCTGGGAGGGGGTGAGCAGGAATGGCGTTCTGGAAGACGTTTTCCGTGCCTGTCCCCTCTGGCGCTTGAACAGTGTCCGCACCCTTGATCAGGCACTACAGATCGGCCTCGTCCTGCAGGCCGTAGATGGTCAGGAAACGCCGCACGCGGGCGTCCAGGGTGGGCAGGGGCGCGACCTCGCCGCACACCCAGTCCGGCTGGTACGCGCGGCACACGCCGGGGCGCGAGTCGTACACGGCGCACAGGTGCCCGCACCCCTGGTCGGGTCCGAGGTGCACGCACGGCACGCCCAGCGGTTTGCCCAGCGCGTGGATGTCCGGCGCGGCGCAGCAGGCCCCGCAGGCGGTGCAGTCCCGCGTGACCGGACTGCGCGGGGCCATACCGGCGGGTGGGGTGAACCGGGCCGTTTCCTGTGCCGTCAGGTGCAGCGGCCCGGTGACCCGGGTCAAGCCAATTCGGCCAGCGCGGCCAGCAGCGCGTCGTTCTCGGCGGGCGTGCCGATCGCCACGCGCAGGCAGCCTTCCAGCAGGTGCAGGCGGTCCTGGCGGCGCACGACGATCCCGCGTGACAGCAGGTGCGTGTAGGTGGCCCCGGCGTCCGGGGAGCGCAGCAGGAAGAAGTTCGACTGGCTGGGCAGCGCCTCCAGGGTCGGGTGGGCGGCCAGGGCTTCGAGCACGCGCGCCCGCTCGCGCAGGCCCTCGGCCACGCGCTGCTGCACGTAGGCGGGGTTCTCCAGCGCGACTTCCAGGGCGGTCTGGGCCAGCACGCTCACGTTGAACGCCGGCACGAGTTTCTGAAGCTGCCCGGCCAGTTCCGGGTGCGCCAGCGCGTACCCGAGGCGCAGGCCCGCCAGTCCCCAGGCCTTGCTGAAGGTCCGCAGGCTCAGGCAGTGGGGGTTCGCGCGGATCAGGTCGCGGTGATCCTGGGCGCTGTACTGGTAGTACGCCTCGTCCAGCACCACGATCCAGCCCCGCGCGGCGTCGATCAGGGCGCGGATGTCCTGTTCGGCGTCCACGTGTCCGGTCGGGGCGTGCGGCTGCGTGATGTACAGCACGCCGGGTTCCCGCGCGGCCAGTTCGGCCTTCAGCGCCTCGACCGGCAGGCTGAAGTCGGCGTTCAGCGGCACCTGCACCAGTTCGGCACCCAGCAGCTGCGCTTCGAGGGTGTACACGCTGAAGGTGGGGTTCACGGTCAGGACCGTCTGCCCGATGCCGCCCAGTTCGGTCAGCAGCTTGATCAGTACGTTGCTGCCGGGCGTGACGACCACCCCGGCGGCCTCCCAGTCCTCGAAGGCGGCGATGCGTTCCCGCAGGGTGTCGGCGTGCAGGTCCGGGTAACGGTTCCAGGGGCGGGCGGCCATGCGCGCCAGGGCCTCGGCCTTCAGGTCCGCCGGGAAATCGTAGGGGTTCTCGTTCTGGTCGAGTTTGATGGGTACGTCCAGCGGCGTGAACGGGTAGGCGGGCACGTCGCGCACGGCGGCGCGCACCCCGGCCGGGGTGGTTCCGGCATCGGCAGAGGGCGTGGAGGTCATGGGGTTCGTTGTATCACCCGCCCCCCGCCGGGCGTCCACCCAGCCCAGACCCACCCAGCCCGGGCCCATCCCCCCACCCCAGACCCGCCGGACTGAACCTGGTACAGACGCCGCACCAAACGGGCGTTTGGCAGCGTGCTACCCTGCCCCTCAGGAGCGCCGAGCGCCCACCCCACGACCATGACAGACACTGCCAAACCCCGCCGCGAGCAGATTCTCGACTCGGCCAGCCGCCTCTTCTCCGAGCGCGGTTATCACGCGACCAGCATGCGCGACCTCGCCGGGGACCTGGGCATGCAGGGCGGCAGCCTCTACGCGCACATTTCCTCGAAGGAAGAACTGCTGATCGAGATCGTCAACCAGGCGTCCCGGCAGTTCGACACGGCGCTGTTCACGCTGCGCGGCGAGGCCATGCCCGCCGACCAGAAACTCCGCGAGGCCATGTACCGCCACATCCGGGTGGTCGCGGACAACATGGACAGCGCCACCGTGTTCTTCCACGAGTGGAAACACCTGTCCCCCGAGGCGTACGCCCGCGTGACCGGCTGGCGCGACACCATCGACGCCTTCTACCGCGAACTGATCACGCAGGGCGTGCAGGAAGGCACCCTGCGCGCCGACCTGGACATCAAGATGACCGCGTACCTCGTGCTGTCCGCCGTGAACTGGGCGTACACCTGGTACCGCCCCGGCGGCAGCCTCGCGCCGCGCGACGTGGCCGAACAGTTCGCGGACATGCTGCTGGGCGGCCTGCGCGCGCCCACCGGAGCGCAGCCGTGAGTCACCCCACCGTCACCGTTCCCATCCGCGAGGCGATCCGCTACGCGCAGGGCCGCGCCGAACGCCTGGGCCGCACCCAGCAGCTCGAGATCGGCACGGACCTGTTCATCCGCATCGGTCCCGGCGGCCGCAAGTTCCTGCTGTTCAGCCTGGACGACGAACCGCAGCGCAGCACCGCCGAGGCCATCGCCGCCGCCCTGGGCCTGAAGAACCCCACCTACGGCTGGCATCAGGGCGCCACCCTGCGCTCCCTGACCGTCATCGAGGAGGGCGCCCAGAACCTCCCCGAGAGCGGCCCCGCCGAAGCGGACGACGGCACGCTGTAATACGGACTCCGATTGAACGGCTTTGTAAGCCATTCAATCGGAGTCCGTGTCAGATCAGTCCATCCGTCCGGCGGGCCTGCCGCTGAACAGCCTTCCCACCAGCAGGCTTGTCACCGGAACGGCAAGCATGGCCACGCCGACACCGATCTCGCCGAATCGCAGTTGCACCAGGTAAAAGCAGGCCAGGTGGAGAACGACCAGCGCCGCGTAGATCAGGACCATTCGCATCAGAGTCTCGACTCCCTTCAGTGAGGGCTTCCCGGATCAATCGGGGTCCCAGGTACCTGCACGAGGGTCCGTGCGCTGGGCGAACACCGGTCTGCCACGCACGCAGGAGAAAGCGGGAGTGTCAGCTGAACATCTGCTGACACTCCCGCTTCTCTCTGCTCTGCCGGTGGGGTCCACCGGGCAGGGCCGTTCAGTTCTTGGCGTTGCCTTCGAAGGCGGCCTTGAACTTCTGGAGGTCCTCGGCGATCTGCTGGCTGGGTTCCTCGCCGAACAGTTTCGCCACGGCCGCGCCGAGCGGGCCGGCCGGGGGGCGGTACGAGAGGGCCACGTGCACGCGGGTGCCGCCGTTGGGGAGGCTTTCGAACTGCACGCTGCCGGCGTTGTCGACGGTCGCGCCGGGCAGGGAGTGCCAGCCGATGCGCTGGCCGGGCTTGTCGTTCACGATCTCGGCTTCCCACTCGACGTGCGTGCCCAGCGGCGCCTTGGCGACCCAGCGGCTGCGTTTCTCGTCGAGGGCGGTGACGCTCTCGAGGTGGCTCATGATCTGGGGCAGGTTGTCCAGTTTGCGCCAGAAGTCGTACACGTCCTGCGCGGGGCGGTCGATGACGACGCTGTGCTCCACGAAGATCGGCTTGGCGGCCGTGGCGTTGCCGCTCAGGCCGGCGGCGGCCATGACCGGGTCGTTGCCGGTCGCGGCGCGGTACGCGAGGTACCCGCCGACGGCCGCCATGCCCAGGCCAAGCACCCCACGTTTACGCAGTCCCATCAGCAGGAGCGCTCCACCGGCCGCGCCGCTGATCATGCGGGTCTGATCCATTCCACCTTCGTTGTTGGTCATAAGTCGTCCTCCGTGACGGTCAGTCTAATAACGCCCGGCACCCTCGGGGTGAAGTTCCGGGCAGAACTCATTAAGTACCCTTGATCTTCGCCGTTCCGTCCGGGGATTCCTGGGCCGCGTGCTGCTCCTGGATGTCGGCGGTGGCGGCCCGGTCCTCCGGCGTGGCGGGCCCGCCCTGCACGGTCCCGTCGAGGTTGGTGTTGGCGCCCTGCGTGGCGTGATCGCTGCCCGAGTGCTGCTGCGCCGCTTCCGGCGTGCTCAGGCTGTCCGGCGCGTTTCCTGCGGTTTCATCTGCCATGCCCTTTCCTCCCCTTCACGAGAACGAACGACCTCCAGTGGGCCTCACGGCTTTCGGTGCCTTCATCCTGGCGCACGCCCCCCGGGCGGGACATGTGCGGCGGCCCAACGGGCGTCCATGGAACGTGCATTCATTGCGCGTGCGCTTGGTGGGCTACCCTGCCCTCATGAGATCTTCCCCTGCTGCGGCCCGTCTGGACGCCCTTTCCCTGGCCGCGATCCTGGTCACGATCGTGTTCTGGGCCTCGGCGTTCGCGGGCATCCGGGCGGGACTGGATGCGTTCTCGCCGGGTCACGTGACGCTGTACCGTTTCCTGGTGGCCAGCGCGGCGCTGGGCGTGTACGCGCTGGCCGCGCGGATTCCGGTGCCGCCCGTGGCGGACCTGGCGCGGATCGCGGCGCTGAGCTTCTCGGGCATCACGCTGTACCACGTGTGCCTGAACTACGGCGAGGTGAGCGTCCCGGCGGGCACGGCCAGCCTGATCATCGCGGCGGGGCCGGTCATCACGGCGCTGCTCGCCACGCGGTTCGGCGGGGAGCGGCTGAACGCGCTGGGGTGGGCGGGGACGCTGGTCAGCCTGGGGGGCGTGGTGCTGATCCTGCTGGGGGGCGGGCAGGACCTGAGTTTCACGCGCGGGGCGCTGCTGATCCTGGCGGCGGCAGTGTTCACGAGCGTGTACTTCGTGTTTCAGAAGCCGCTGCTGTCGCGCATGAACCCGCTGCATTTCACGGTGTGGTCCCTGATGCTGGGGACCGTGCCGATGCTGGCGTTCCTGCCGGGGTTCGGAACGGAGCTGCGCGCCGCGCCGCTGGGCGCACACCTGGCAATGGTGTACATCGGGCTGTTCCCGGCGGCGCTGGCGTACCTGACGTGGACGTTCGCGCTCGCGCGGGTGGGGGCGGGCGTGACGACCTCGTTCCTGTACGTGTCGCCGGTGTTCGCGGTGCTGATCGCGTGGGCGTGGCTGGGTGAGGTCCCGACCCTGGTGACGCTGCTGGGCGGCCTGATCGCGGTGGCGGGCGTGGTGCTGGTGAACACGCGCGGGCGGCCGGCGGTGCGGGCGTGAGCGCCGCGCCGGACGCGCCCCTGTCGGCGCAGGACGTGACGGTCCGGCTGGGCGGCGAGGTGATCCTCAGCGGCGTGACGCTGGATGTCCGGCGGGGCGAGTTCCTGGCGTTGATCGGCCCGTCGGGCGGCGGCAAGAGCACGCTGCTGCGGGTGCTGGCCGGGCTGCTGAAACCCGGGTCGGGCACCGTGAGGATCGGCACGCCGCCCGCGCTGGTCTTCCAGGATTACCGGTTGCTGCCGTGGCGCAGCGCCCTGCGGAACGTGGCGTTGCCCGCCGACCTGGGGGCCGGGGGGGGCCTGCCGCCGGCCGAGGCGCTGCGGCTGGTGGGCATGGAGGAGTACGGCTCGTACTTCCCGGCGCAGCTGTCGGGCGGGATGCGGGCGCGGGTGGCGCTGGCCCGCGCACTGGCGCAGAGCGGGGACGTGCTGCTGCTGGACGAACCGTTCGCGGCGCTGGACGCGCTGGTCCGCGAGCGTTTCAACGCCGAGTTGCGGCACCTGCACGAGAAGACCGGCCGGACGACGGTGCTGGTCACGCACTCGATCCGCGAGGCGGTGTGGCTGGCCGACCGGGTGGCGGTGCTGCGCGACGGGCGGATCGTCGAGGTGCTCGACACGCGCGGCGAGGGCCGCGTGAGCGCGTACACGGACGGGCTGGAGGCGCACCTGCGCTCGGTGCTGGGCACCGGGGATTCCACGCGGCTGCGCGCCGAGTCCCCGGAGCGGCGCAGCCTGGCGTGGCTGCTGCCGGCGCTGGCGGTGGCCCTGGCGCTGGTGGGGTGGCAGGTGGGCGCGTCGGCATTGAACCAGCCGTTCCTGCTGCCCACCCCGGCCGCGGTGTGGCAGGAGGCCGCGCGGACCGTGCCGGCGCTGGCGGCGGCGTTCTGGGTGACGGTCCGCACGGCGCTGCTGGGCACGCTGCTGGGCGCACTGGGCGGCGTGCTGATCGGGTACCCGCTGGCGAAGTGGCGCGGCCTGGAACGGTTCCTGAGTCCGTTCATCGTGGCGTCGCAGAGCACGCCGATCGTGGTGCTCGCCCCGCTGCTGGTGTCGTGGCTGGGGTTCGGGTTCCTGCCCGCCGTGGTCGTGTCGGCCCTGAGTGCGCTGTACCCGATGCTGGTGGCGACCCTGGTGGGCGTGCGCGAGCAGGAGGGCACCTTCCATGAACTGTTCAGCACGCTGCGCGCGTCGGGGTGGCAGCGGCTGACGCGGCTGGAACTGCCGGGCGCGCTGCCGGTCCTGCTGGGGGGCCTGCGGCTGGCGGCCAGTCTGGCGCTGATCGGGGCGGTCGTGTGGGAGTTCGTGGACCCCAACCAGAAGGGCCTGGGGCTGTCGGTGCAGGTGGCGGGCGTGTACCAGAACAAGGCGGCGCAGTTCGCGGCGATCGCGCTGCTGGTCGGGTACGGGGTGCTGGTGTACGCGTTGATCACGGGCCTGGAACGCCGCGTGATGCGGCGGCGGGGTCGGTAGGCGTTCACCCGGACGGCCGGGCGCGCCGGACGCTACCCTGGGCCGCATGGACAGACCGCTGGTGTGTGTGGGGGCGCTCGTGTGGGGCAAAGACGGCCGGGTGCTGCTGGTCCGGACCACCAAGTGGCGCGGCCTGTGGGGGGTGCCCGGAGGGAAGGTCGAGTGGGGCGAGACGCTGCTGGACGCCGTGACCCGTGAGTTCCGCGAGGAGGTGGGCCTGGAGTTGCGGGACGTGCTGTACGCGCAGACGCAGGAGTCGGTCCTGAACCCGGAGTTCCATAAGCCCGCGCACATGCTGCTGGTGGATTTCTTTGCCAGCACCGACGGGCACGAGGTCACGCCGAACGAGGAGATCGAGGAGTGGGCCTGGGTGCACCTGCACGCGGCGCTGGCGTACCCGCTGAACGGCGTGACGCGCACGCTGGTGGAACTGGCCCTGCAGCGGGGTGAGCAGTGACGGACCGGGACCCGGCGGGGAACGGTCCGGTGTCCCGCGGTACGGCGCTGGTGACCGGCGCGGCGCGCGGGATCGGGCGGGCGCTGGCGGTGGCGCTGGCGGCCGAGGGTTTCGATGTGGCCGTGCATTACCGCGGCAGCGAGGCAGACGCGCAGGAGACGGCGCGGTTGTGCCGCGAGCGGGGCGTGCAGGCCGCGACGCTGATGGCCGACGTGACAGACCCGGCGCAGGCGCGGGCGCTGGTGCGTTCGGCGCACGCCGCCTTCGGGGGGTCGGGGCTGGCGGTCCTCGTGAACAACGTGGGCAATTACGTGCACCGGCCCCTGCTGGACACCACGGACGAACAGTGGGCCGACATGCTGGGCAGTAACCTGACGGCCACCTTCGCCACCTGCCAGGAGGCCGCGCCGCTGCTGCGTGCGCGGGGCTGGGGCCGCATCGTGAACCTGGGGTACGCGGGGGCGGCGTCGAACGTGGCGCGGCCCGGCATCGTGCCGTACGTGATTGCCAAGGCCGGGGTGCTGCAACTGAGCCGGTCGCTGGCGGTGGTGCTGGCCGGGTCGGGCGTCAGCGTGAACGTGGTCAGTCCCGGCGTGATCGAGACCAGCGTGAGCCAGCCGGTCGCGCAGATTCCGGCGGGGCGGGCCGGGACCGTGCAGGAACTCGTGGACGCTGCCCTGGGGTTCGTGCGCGCCAGTGACTACCTGACCGGGCAGGAGCTGGAAGTGGCCGGGGGCTGGCACCTGTAGATCGGGGCGGCCGGGGGCGGGCGGTTGGCCCGGATGGGCGCGTGTCAAGCGAGGGTGCCGCACCCCCCGTGACCATGAATTCATGAGTCCCTGGCCACTGTTTTCGCTTTCGAATCCGGCCTCCGGTGCGCCCATCGACAACCGGGAGCGTTTTCTGTCGTTCCAGACGGCACCGATGACATTCTGTTCCGCTCACGACACATGAGATAAATGAGTCCTCTCTCATGTTCAGGCAGTCCAGGTACACCCGTTCGGATATACCGGACACAACTTTTGGTGTAGTGATCGGGTTTTTCCGGCCATTCCGGTTCACCCGAAGACAAATGTGACCAATTCCACACGGTTTCATGCACCGCCGCCCCACCTGTGCGTATCATCATCAAAGTTCCCACAACCACACGAAATTACTGCAGCGGCCCACGCCCCAGCGCACCGGCCCTCCCTGCACCCATTTCGCCGTGAGGTCACTCAGGAACACCCCAGGAGGTCCACCATGAACGCACGCATCGCTCTTGGAACACTTGCCCTCACCCTGGCCCTCGCCTCGTGCGGCACGCAGAACGCGGCTGCCCCCACCGCAGAAACCGCCACCGACGCGGTCACCCGCACGCAGGCCCCCCTCCTGGGTACCACCAACCCCGAGGCCATCCCCGGCCAGTACATCGTCGTCCTGAGCGGCGGCCAGAACGACGGCAGCATCAAACTCCAGAGCGGCGACACGCTCATCAGCTCGCTCGGCCTCGACCCGCAGGGCGTGCAGGTCCAGCAGATCTACACCCAGACCATCCAGGGCTTCGCCGCGAAACTCAGCGCCCAGAACCTCGCCCGACTGCAGGCCGACCCGCGCGTCAAGTACATCGAGCAGGACGCCCGCATGCACATGAACGCCACCCAGACCGGCGCCACCTGGGGCCTGGACCGCATCGACCAGCGCAACCTCCCGCTGGACGGCAACTACACCTACGACACCACCGCCACCGGCATCAAGGCGTACATCATCGACACCGGCATCAACACCGCCCACACCGCCTTCGGGGGCCGCGCCGTCTGGGGCACCAACACCACCGGCGACGGCAACAACAGCGACTGCCAGGGCCACGGCACGCACGTGGCAGGCACGGTCGGCAGCAGCACCTACGGCGTCGCCAAGGCCGTCAGCCTGATCGCCGTGAAGGTCCTCGACTGCGCCGGCAGCGGCACCAACTCCGGCGTGATCGCCGGCGTGAACTGGGCCGTGAGCAACAAGGGCACCAGCAAGGCCGTGGCGAACATGAGCCTCGGCGGCGGCTTCAGCCAGGCCGTGAACGACGCCGTGAACAGCGCCGCCAGCCAGAACCTCGTGATGGTCGTCGCCGCCGGCAACGAGAACCAGAACGCCTGCAACGTCTCCCCCGCCAGCGCCGCCAGCGCCATCACGGTCGGCAGCACCACCAACACCGACGCCCGCAGCTCCTTCAGCAACTTCGGCACCTGCGTCGACATCTTCGCGCCCGGCAGCAACATCACCAGCACCTGGATCGGCTCCACCACCGCCACGAACACCATCAGCGGCACCTCCATGGCCTCCCCGCACGTGGCCGGCGCCGCCGCCCTGGCCCTGGCGAACGGCGGCAGCACCACCAGCGGCGTGACCAGCACGCTCATCAACAACGCCACCACCGGCAAGGTCACGGGCGCCGGCACCGGCAGCCCCAACCGCCTGCTGTACACCGGCGCCGGCACCGTCACCCCGCCCCCCACCGGCACCACCTACACCGGCACGGTCGCCAGCCTCGGCAACTCCTACCAGCCCGGCACCGCCGGCTTCAGCTACGCGGGCGGCACCCTGAAGGGCAACCTGAGCGGCCCGTCGGGCACCGACTTCGACCTGTACCTGCAGAAACTCTCCGGCACCACCTGGACCCAGGTGGCCGCCAGCGAGGGCAGCACCAGCACCGAGGCGATCACCTACGCGGCCACCAGCGGCACGTACCGCTGGCGCGTGTACGCCTACTCCGGCAGCGGCAGCTACACCCTGACCGAAACCCGCTGAACCGCGCCCACCCCGGACCGTCCTCCCCACGGGGCGGTCCGTTTCGCTCGCCCGCCCCTCCCCTGACGAGGTTCCCCATGTTCAAACCCCTGCACGCCGTCCTGACCGCCGTGGGCCTGCTGGCCCTCTCTGCCTGCTCCACCCAGTCCACCCCCAGCGCCGGGGCCGCGCTGCCCGCCGAATCCCTGACCGTGACCGGCACCACCCCCGCCTTCAGTGACCTGAGCAGCCAGATCGTGTACGGCACCGTCACCAGCGTCACCAACCGCCCCTACCAGGTCAGCGTGACCCCCAGCACCGAACTCTCGGGCGGCTGGTGCGGCGGCACCCTGATCAGCTCGACCTGGATCCTGACCGCCGCGCACTGCGTGGACGGCTACGCCGCCAGCTCCATGCGCGTGCGCGCCGGCATCAACAACCTGACCACCAGCACCGGGCAGCTGCGCACCGCCGCGCAGATCATCATGCACCCCAGCTACAACACCAGCACCTCCGCCAACGACATCGCCCTGATCCGCGTGAGCGCCTTCACGCTGGGCAGCACCGTGCAGCCCGCCGCGCTGCCCGGCAACGCGGTCGAGGCCATCCTGGACGTGAACGGCAAGAGCGCCACCGTCAGCGGCTGGGGCAAGACCGAGACCGGCGCGTACAGCAACACCGCGCTGCGTGAAGTCACCATTCCCATCACACCCACCGGCACCGACTGCGGCACCCGCCCCGCCAACACCATCTGCGGGAAGTACGCCAGCGGCAAGGACTCCTGCAACGGCGACAGCGGCGGCCCGCTCGCCGCGCCCTACAACGGCAAGTTCTACGTGCTGGGCGCCGTCAGCTACGGCCCGGCCGCGTGCCGCGGCTACGGCGTGTACACCCGCGTGAACGGCTTCATCAACTGGATCGCGCAGAACACCGGCATCGCCGCGCAGTAACCCGTTCCACCCACAGGCGAACCGCGGCTCCCTCCCGCCCGGTTCGCCTTCTGCTGCCGCGCCTCCATCCGCGAGAATGGAGCGCGTGCCCCTTCCCGCTCCGCTGACCAGCCACGCCCAGGCGACCGCGCACCTGTCCCTCGATCCCATCCTGGCCGGGGTGATCGCCCGCGTGGGCGACCTGCCGGTCCTGACCCCCACCCCCGACCCGTTCGGAACGCTGATCCGCAACGTGACCGGGCAGCAGCTGAGCGTGAAGGCCGCCGCCAGCATCCACGCCCGCCTGACCGGCACGCTGGGCGAGGTGAGCGCCGACACCCTGCTGGCCACCAGCGGCGACACCCTGCGCGGCACCGGCCTGTCCTGGGCGAAGGTCCGCACCGTGCAGGCCATCGCGCAGGCCGCGAAGACCGGCGCGGTGAACTTCGCGCACCTGAGCGAGCAGGACGACGAGACCGTGATCCGCGAACTGCTGCCCCTGCCCGGCATCGGCCGCTGGACCGCCGAGATGTTTCTGATGTTCGCCCTGGCCCGCCCCGACGTGTTCAGCCTCGGCGACCTCGCGCTGCGCCAGGGCCTCGCGCGGCTGCACCCGGACACCCCCAGCGCCGAGGTGCTGTCCCGCTGGGCCCCGTACCGCACCCTCGCCGCCCGCTACGTCTGGGCCGACAACGCCCGCGTGAAGGGCGGCGGGGAACCGGTGTAAGCGGCGGATGGCGTGTGCGCGGCGAACCCGCCTGCGTCAATCCCACCCACTCCCTACTGCCGCTTCTGCCACTCCTCGAAGGGAATGCGGTCGATGACGAAGGTGTCGCGCGTGCGGGCGTACGTGCCGCGGCCGCCCATGCGGCCGACCAGGTCCAGCGCGGCCGTGTCCACGTGGTGCCGCTCGGCGTCCTGCACGGCGTCCGAGCGCAGGGTCAGGCCCAGCACCTCGCCCAGGATGATGCGGGTGCGGCCGATGGTCAGGGTCTGCACCTCGCGGCATTCCAGCGCGGCGGGCGCGGCGGCCACACGCGGCACACGGACCTTCACGCCCGGCAGCAGGGGAATGCCGAGTGCCTCGGGTTCCGCGTGCCCGCGCGGGAAATCCGTGGCGGTGGCGTTCATGGTGACGGCCAGCGCCTCGCTGACGAGGTTCACGGTGAACTCGCCGCCCGCACCGATGTTCAGCGCGGTGTCCTTGGGTGTGCCGTCGGCGCGGTCACCCGGCGCGAACGCCACGACGGGCGGATCGCTGCCCATCAGCCCGAAGAACGAGTACGGCGCGAGGTTCACGTGCCCGTCCGCGCCCAGCGTCCCCACCCAAGCGATGGGGCGCGGTACGACGGTGGCGGTCAGCAGCTTGTAACGCGCGGCGGCGGGCAGCGCGGTCAGGTCGAAGTGTTGAACGTCCGGCGGGGCCTGGGTCATGCCGGCAGCGTAGCGGTAGCATGGCGCCCATGACTGAGCCCCAGGCCACCCCGCAGTCCACCGGCACGTACCGCGAGGCCTACGCCCGCCTGTCGCGCATCGCGGCGGAACTGGAATCCGGCGAGGCCGACCTCGACCGCGTGCTGCCGCTGCTGGAGGAAGCCCGCGAGGCCTACGCGCAGTGCCGCGCGCGCATCGAGGCGGTGCGCGCCGTCCTGGCCGGCGACTGGGCCGACGAGGACGCCGGAAACGACGCAGACGGGACTGACGCGGACGACGGGGCGTAGGCCATGCGTGGCAGGTGGGAGTGGGTCGGGGGTCATCCCCGACCCACTCCCCCTTCCCTGCTCCCTACTCCCTACCCCCTGCTCACCCCCTGCAGGTCCGCGACGGCCTGCGCGACCGGGGTGTCCCCGGCGATCACCTCGAAGGTCTGGCGCACGCTGCGCGGGTCGTTCAGGCAGGCAAGCACCACGGCGGCCACGTCGTCGCGGGGGATCATGCCGCGCGGGGCGGGCATTCCGGCACTGACCCGGCCGGAGCCCGGCGTGTCGCTCAGGCCGCCGGGCCGCAGGACGGTCCAGTCGAGCCCGCTGGCCTGCACGTGCGCGTCCGAGACGGCCTTCACGCGCAGCACGGCGTTCAGGAAGGGCGGCATCTGGTCCGGGCGGTCCACGCCCATGGAACTGACGACCACCAGGCGGCGGGGGCCGCCACTGCCGGCGCGGCGGACGAGTTCGTCGGTCAGGGCGATCAGGGCGTCCCCGTCGATGGCGCGGTAATGGCCGCCGGCCCCGCCGCCGGCGGCCCACACGACCGCTTCTGCGCCGTCCAGGGCGTGCCTCCAGTCGCCGGTCAGGTCGCCCAGGACGGGCGCGGCGCCACGCAGGGCGAGCATGTCCGCCTGGTCCTGCGTGCGGACCAGCGCCGTCACGTGATGTCCGGCCTGCGCGGCCTGCTGCACGACGCGGCGCCCCACGCCACCCGCCGCTCCGATGACAGTGATGTTCATGCGGCCCAGCCTACGCCCGCACCCGGCGGCGGTCACTGTCGGCCCGCCCACAGTGGGAAGCCGGGGAGCCCTTCACCCGCTCCGTTCAGGGTCGCCCGGCCACGACGGGCCCGTCCCGCGCGGCCCGCCACGCCCCCCTGCGGACGCGGCGTGGTCTGCGCGTCCGGGGCGGGCACCCGCGTGAATGGTGCGCAGGGTCGTCGGTGCAGGCCCGGCCGCAGGCGTATCCTCTGAACCTGATGAGTGACGTCGCCCGCCCTGACCTGAACGGCTCCGCCTCTCCCACTCCGGCCGCCTCGCCCGCGCGGACCGCGCCGGAACCGGCCGCGCCTCACGTGCACCCGGCCGTGTACCGCTTCGTGGTGAACGTGACGTACCTGCCGGTCCTGGCGAGCGGCATGCACCTCGAGGTGCACGGGCGTGAACACGTTCCCGCGCCCGGCACGCCGCTGGTCGTGGCGGCCAATCACGTGAGCGGCCTGGACCCGTTCCTGGTGGCGCGGGCGCTGCCGCCGGGGCGGTTCCTGCAGTTCATGGCGAAGAAGGAACTGTTCGTGCCGCTGATCGGGGACGTGATCCGCGCCGGCGGGTCGTTCCCGGTGGACCGCAGCGGCAACGACCTGGGCGCGGTCCGCACGTCCCTGCGGATCCTGAAGGTGGGCGGCACGGTCGGGATCTTCCCGCAGGGCACGCGCGGCGGCGGCGAACTGCACGGCGGGGCGGCGCTGATCGCCGCCAAGGGCCGCGCGCCGATCCTGCCGGCCGGGATCAGCCGCGACGGGAAACGCTGGATCGTGCGCTTCGGCGAGCCCATCTCGCCGCGCGGCGGGATCAAGAACGTCACGGCGGAACTGGGCGAGGCGCTCTCGGCGCTGGCCGTGCCGGTCGGCCGGGCGTACTGAGCGGGGCCGCCGCCGTGCGCGCCTACCCGCTGCCAGGCAGGGCGTACGGGGCGGGCCGCCGGGCGCTCCAGAAGGTCAGCGTGCCATGAATCAGGAACAGGACCGTCAGCAGCGCGAAGATGCCGTGCGTGACGCCGTGCAGCGCGCCGAAGGCGGCCATGCACGCGGCCAGGATCAGCCATGACCAGCGGCCCCACGTGAACCCGCCGTACAGGCCGGCGATGGCGAGCGTGCTGAGCAGGATGATGCTGAACAGCGCGAATTCCGGCCCAGCGGTCAGCGCCTGCTGCTGCGAGATGTAGTAGATCAGGAACGCGAAGGTCAGGAAGCCGCCCAGCGAGATGAACGGGTCGCTCAGGGGGCGGGGGTCGCGCGTGGCGAGGCGGCGCAGGGCAGGCGGCCGGACGCGCAGCGCGTACTTCAGGATGGGCAGGTGATTGGCCCAGAAGGGATTGTCGGTGGGGGTGCGCTGCGCCACGCCGTAACGGATCTCGATGTCACCCCGTTCCTCCTGAAAGGTGCCGAACCAGCGGTCCCACATGGCGAAGGTGCCGCCGCAATTGCGGTCGCGGTACTCGGGGTTGCTGGCGTGGTGCACGCGGTGGTGCGAGGGCGTGACGAACACGTGTTCCAGCCAGCCGGATTTCTTCACGACGCGGTTGTGGTTGTAGAACTGCACGAAGTAATGCAGCGCGCCGATCAGCACGAACTGCTCGGTGGGCACGCCCAGCAGGGCCAGCGGCACGAAGAACGGCAGCGAGGTCAGCGAGGAGTACCACGAGTTGCGGATGCCCAGCGACAGGCTGAAATGCTCGCCCTCGTGGTGCACGACGTGCACGGCCCACAGCAGCGGGTATTTGTGGTGCAGTCGATGCATCCAGTAGAAGCACAGGTCCCAGGCGACCAGCGTGAAGAGCCACTGCGCCGCGACCGGCCACTGCCCGACCCAGCCGGGGCTCACGTGGCGCAGCACGTAGTCGAAACCTGCGATTTCCAGGCCCCGGCACACCCAGGTCATGATGTGCCCGGAGTTCAGGTTGAAGATCACTTCCCGCCAGGGGATCGCCTCTTTCTCGACGAAGTGCAGGTACAGCAGTTCCGCGATGACCAGCACGAGCAGCAGCAGGATTCCCAGGAACAGGTTGATCATGGTGGACCGTCCAGCGGTGGGGTGAATTTCAGCAGGCGGGCAGGATGTCGAAAAGGAGCGGGCGGCCTGTGATGACCGCGAGTGTACCCGCCGGGGGCCGCTGCTGGGCGTCAGGTTGGGCCGGGGGCGGCGTGCGCTATGCTGGGCGGTGACGGCTGCGGGGGGAAATCCGGTGAGAGTCCGGTCCTGTCGCGCAACGGTAACCCGCCCCCACGGCGCGGGTAAGGCCGAGCACCCCCGCCGTTCACGCCTGCCGGTCACCGGGGGCGTGTGGCATGACCTCTCGCGGAGTGGGGGGCACGCCGTGGCTGGCCCGCCCCCGGCGCGCGCCTGCCCACGGACCGCTGATCCCTGCGCCGCCCCACTCCGGGGCGGCGTCGTTGTTCCGGCGAGGGGCGAGGAGCACCCCATGAACCGCACCTTCCTGACCGCAGCGCTGACCGGCTTCCTGACCCTGGGCGGCGCGTCTGCCTCGACCACCTACCCCCTGACCCTGAAAGACGACCTGGGCCGCACCGTGACCGTGAAGGCCGAACCGAAACGGATCGTGAGCATGCTGCCCAGCACCAGCGAGACGCTGTGCGCCATCGGCGCGTGCGAGAAACTGGTGGGCGTGGACGCGTACAGCGACTACCCGCAGCAGGTCACGAAACTGCCGAAGATGGGCGGCCTGTACGACCCGAACATCGAGGCGATCATCGCGCAGAAACCGGACCTAGTGCTCGTCAGTCAGTACGGGAAGCTGGAGGGACCGCTGACGCAGGCGGGTCTCACGGTGGTGGCCGTGAACCCCGAAACGTACGACGAGGTGTTCAGCAAGACCCTGACGCTGGGCCGCGTCGTGAACCGCGAGGCGCAGGCGCGGGCGCTCGTGACGCGCATGAAGAGCGACATTGCCCGCGTGGAGATCCTGACGAGGAACGTGGTGCGCAAGCCCACCGCGTACCTGGAGATCGACCCCACGCCGTACTCGGTCGGCCCGAACTCGTTCATGGGCGTGCTGCTGACCAAGGCGGGCGCGCGGAACATCATCCCCGCCAGCATGGGCGACTTCCCGAAGGTGGACCCGGAGTTCATCGTGAAGGCCAACCCGCAGCTGATCCTGGGCGTGGACGCGAAGACGGCGGGCGCCCGGCCCGGCTGGAACAGCATCGGCGCGCTGAAGACCGGGCGGGTCGTGAGCATCCCGGACGAGCTGAACACCATGCTGGGCCGCCCCGGCCCGCGCCTGTCCCTGGCGCTGCGCGGCCTGGCGAAGCTGATTCACCCGGAACTGTTCAAGTAAGCCGTGAGCGTGGTCACGCATGAACGCCGGAGCGCCGCCCGCACCGCGCTGCTGCCCCTGAAGACGGCCGGGCTGCTGGTGCTGCTGCTGTCGGCGGTGGTGCTGGGGACCGGGCTGGGCAGCGTGAACGTGCCGCCCGGCGAGGTGCTGGGCGCCCTGTGGCGCGGCCTGACCGGACAGACGCTGGCGGGCAACGACGTGATCGTGTGGCAGATCCGCCTGCCGCGCGTGGTGATGGGCGTGCTGGTGGGCGCGAGCCTCAGCGTGTGCGGCGGCGCGTTTCAGGGCGTGTTCCGTAACCCGCTGGCCGACCCGTACCTGCTGGGTGTGGCGAGCGGCAGCGCGCTGGGCGCCACCATCGCCATCGTGGCCGGGTGGCCGCGCGCCCTGATTCCGGTGACGGCGCTGCTGCTGGCGCTGGGGGCCGTGACCTGCACGCTGCTCCTGGCGCGCGAGGGCCGCCGCTTCCCGCCGAACCGCCTGATCCTGGCGGGCGTGGTGGTCGGCAGCGTCCTGAGTGCGGCCACCACGGCATTGATCCTGCGTGGCGAGGACCGCGCCCGGCAGGTGCTGGCGTACACGCTGGGCGACCTGGGCTTCAGCGGCTGGCCGGACGTGCTGACGGTCCTGCCGTACGCGGCGCTGGGCGGCGGGGCGCTGCTGCTGCTGGCCCGCGCGCTGGACACGCTGCAACTGGGGGAACTCACGGCCCGCAGTCTGGGCGTCCCGGTCGAGCGGCTGCGGCTGATCACGGTCGTGGCGGCCAGCGTCGCCACGGCGGGCGCGGTGGCGTACGTGGGCGTGATCGGCTTCGTGGGATTGATCGTGCCGCACGTCGTGCGGTTGCTGTTCGGCCCCGGGCACCGGACACTGCTGCCGCTCTCGGCGCTGCTGGGCGGGGCGCTGCTGGTGTACGCGGACCTGCTGGCCCGCACCACGCCGCTGTCGCAGGTGGGGATCGTGACCACGCTGCTGGGGGGGCCGTTCTTCCTGTGGCTGCTGAGGCGGGAGTCGCATGGCTAGTCCCGCCGGCGTCCCGGACCGGCTGGAGGCGCACGACGTGCACGTGCAGGCCGGGGCGTTCCCGGCGGTGCGGGGCGTGAGCGCCACGTTCGCGCCGGGCGAGTTCACGGCCGTGATCGGCCCGAACGGCGCGGGCAAGAGCACGCTGCTGCGCGCCCTGACCGGCCTGACCCCGGTCACGCGCGGCGAGGTGCGGCTGGCCGGCCGGCCGCTGCGGGCCTGGAGCCGCGCCGAGCGGTCACGGGCGCTGGCGTTCCTGGCGCAGAGCGAGGGCCTCCCGGCCGCGGCGCGCGTGCGGGACGTGGTCGCCCTGGGGCGCGGCGCGGGCGACTGGCGCTTCGGGTTGCTGCCCCGCTCCCCCTGGACGGCCGGGGACGAGGCGGCCGTGGACGCCGCGCTGGACCGCACGGACACCCGCCGTTTCGAGGACCGGCGCGTGTCGGAACTGTCGGGCGGCGAGGCGCAGCGCGTGGCCCTGGCGCGCGCGCTGGCCGCGCAACCCCGCTTCCTGCTGCTGGACGAACCCACCAACCACCTGGACCTCGCGTACGCGCTGGAGGTCGTGCGGTACCTGCGCTGCGAGGTGGCCGGGGGGCTGGGCGTCGTGGCGGTCCTGCACGACCTGAACCTCGCGGCCCGCGCGGACCGGCTGGTGCTGCTGCACGCCGGGCAGGTGCTCGCCAGCGGGCGGCCCGCCGACGTGCTGACGCCCGCGCACCTGCACGCCGCGTACGGGGTGCGGGTCAGGGTGGTGCAGGACGCAGACCGTCTGCTGGTCATCCCCGAGGATTAGGGCGATGCCTGCCAAGTACTTCCGCACGAACGGCCACCTGCTCGTCTGCCAGGGTCCCAACTGTCAGGCGCGCGGGTCGGCGCTGCTGCACCGCGCCCTCTGGAATCACCTGGAACGTGCGTCCCTGGCGTACTACAAACGCGGCGGGACGCTGCGCCTGACCGAGAGCGGCTGCCTGGGCTCGTGCAGTTTCGGTCCCGCCCTGTGCGTGTACCGCGCCGCGCCCGGGGCGGGCCTGGAGGAAGCGTGGTACGCCGCCGTGGACTTCCCGCTGGCCGCCCGCATCGCGCAGGCGGTGCATGACGGCGCGCCCCTGCCCGCCGAGCACCGCTACGGCCCGGAAGAGCCCGCGTAGGGCAGGCACGGGGGCGGGGGGGGTCAGCCGCGCACGACTTCCAGGATCGTCTGACCGTACTTGCGCAGGCGTTCGGGGCCCATGCCGCGTACCTCCTGCAGGTCCGCCTCGGTGTAGGGGATGCGGCGGGCGATCTCGGCCAGGGTGGCGTTGCTGGCCACGATGAAGCGGCTGATCTCCTGGCGTTTGGCCTCGCTGTTGCGCCAGTCGCGCAGGCGGGCGTACACCGCGGCCTGCTCGTCCGTGAGGTTCGCGGCCGGGTCCTCCTTGCTGCCCGGCAGGTCCGGGACCAGGATGACCGGCGTGGGCTCGGCCGTCACGGGAGCGGCGCCTGGCCGGGGGCGGCCCTGACGCTCGTTGCGGGCCGGACGTTCCCCGCGGGCGGGCCGGTCCTCACGCGCAGACCGGTCACGGCGCGGCGCGGTCTCCGGCGGGGCGGCCGTGTCTGTGAGGACGGCCGTGTCTGCTGGGACAGCCGTGTCTGTGGGCGCGTCGGCGGGGACCGGGTCGAGGTGACGCACGTCCGGCAGGCCCGCCGGCAGGTTGGGCGCGTCCGGGCCGGAACTGACCGGCATCGGCAGCGGCATGTGCGCCGGGGAGGGCGTGTCGCTGAACACGATCTCCGGCTCCCAGACCTCCTCCGCCGGGGCCTGCGCCGGCATGGCCACTGGAGCCTGCGCCGGCGTGGCCGCCGGGGCCTCGAAGGTCACGCGGTCCGGGCCAGCCTCGCGGCGCGGCCGGTCCTCACGGCGCGGCTCATCACGGCGCGGCTCGTCACGGCGCCCCTCGTCACGGCGGGGGCGGCCTCCACGGTCGAACGCGGCGCGGTCACGGCCACCCCGCCTGAACTCGCGGCGGTCGTCTCCCCTGCCCTCGGGGGGGCCGTCCCGTTCCGGGATGGGCGGCGTCCGGTCCGCCTGGGCCCGCCCGGACTGCTCCGGCGGGGTCGTTCCGGCGGCGCGCAGCAGAGTCAGGGTCACGCCCAGGTCCTCCAGGCCCGGCGTGAGCAGCACGCCCCCGCCGACGCTGCGGGCAGCGGCCAGCACCCCACCGGACGGCGCGGTGGTGTCGGGCGCGGCGTCCGGCGCGAGCAGCAGCGCGGTCGGCCCGGCCGGCTGCGCCGCGCCGCCCAGCCGCTCGGCCAGCTGCGCGGTCGTGCGGGCCGCGCGGGCCAGTCGCAGCGGCAGGGTCGCGGCGTCCCGCAGGGCCAGCGACACGCTCAGGTCGCTGGGAGGCGCGCCGACCGACTCCGGGGCGCGGCCACTGCCGAACAGCGCGGCCAGCGGGGCGTCCCCGTGGCCGGTCAGGGTGACGCTGTCACGGTACACGGTCAGTGCCGCGCCGCGCCGCAGCCAGTCCCCGCCGGGCGCCAGGGTGGCGTCCGAGATGACCGGCACCCCGGCGCGGCGGGCGCGGTCCAGGTCGTCGGCGCTGGCTTCCATGAGCCACACGGCGCGCGCGCCACGCCAGTCGGCGTCCAGGGACGCGGCGGCCAGTCCGGCGGCCGCCAGGGCGTCGCGGTTGACCCGCACGCGCGGGTCCACGCGCAGCGTGCCGCGGCCCAGCTGCGCGGCCAGCTGGCGGGCCAGGGCGTCCTCGTCGCGCAGCAGCAGGGCCCAGTCGGCCCCCTCCAGCGCGGCCAGGGCTCCGGCCAGCCGCGCCTGCGGATCACCACGTTCGGCGTGCAGGCGCACGAGGCGGGCGTCAGGACGCAGGGGGGCAGGAGCATCAGTCATACCCGCCATTGTGACGCACCCGGCGCAACCGGTGGAATAGCGGCGGCGTTCACGCGCCCGAAACGCCCAGACCCTTACAAAGTGCGGCTGCCAAACGCGCCATGCTGGGAGTGAACGGAGGTCTTCATGGCGCGCATTACCCGGTACAGCAAGTTCGAGGGGGAACTGGACCAGCTGGATTCCAGTGAACTGATGCAGATGATTCAGGAGGCGCTGCTGGGGCAGGGCATGAACGACCCGTACGACCCGGACCCGGACGCCCGGCCCAGCATGGACGACCTGTTCGACGCGATCCTCGAGGCGCTGGCCGAGCGCGGCATGATTCCCGAAGAGCAGCTGCTGGAGGCCATGCAGGCCGACGACATCCGCGAGACGGGGCTGGGGCAGCAGATCCAGCAGTTGATGGACCGCCTGCAACAGGACGGCTTCATCCGCAAGGAATTCGAGGATGGCGAGGGAGGCGGCGCGGGCGACCCCGGCGACGCGAAATTCCAGCTGACCGACAAGAGCATCGATTTCCTGGGGTACAAGAGCCTGCGGGACCTGATGGGCGGCCTGGGCCGCAGCAGCGCGGGCGCGCACGACACCCGCGAGTACGCCAGCGGCGTCGAGATGACCGGCGAACTCAAGGGGTACGAGTTCGGGGACACCATGAACCTCGACACGACCGCCACGCTCGGGAATGTCATCAGCAAGGGCTTCGACAACCTCGAGGAGAGCGATCTGGTGATCCGGCAGGCCGAGTACAACTCGTCGGCGGCGACGGTGGTGCTGCTGGACTGCTCTCACTCCATGATCCTGTACGGCGAGGACCGCTTCACGCCCGCCAAGCAGGTGGCGCTGGCGCTGGCGCACCTGATCCGCACGCAGTACCCGGGCGACACCGTGAAGTTCGTGCTGTTCCACGACAGCGCCGAGGAGGTGCCGGTCTCCAGGCTGGCGCAGGCGCAGATCGGGCCGTACCACACGAACACGGCGGGCGGCCTGCGGCTGGCGCAGCAGCTCCTGAAGCGCGAGAACAAGGACATGAAGCAGATCGTGATGATCACGGACGGCAAACCCAGCGCCCTGACCCTCCCGGACGGCCGCATCTACAAGAACGCGTACGGCCTGGACCCCTACGTGCTGGGCGCGACGCTGCGCGAGGTCGCCAGCTGCCGCCGCAGCGGCATTCAGGTGAACACCTTCATGCTGGCCCGCGACCCGGAACTGGTGGGCTTCGTGCGCCGCGTCAGCGAGATGACGCGCGGCAAGGCGTACTTCACGACGCCGCAGAACATCGGCCAGTACGTGCTGATGGACTTCGTAACGAACAAGACCAAACTGGTGAACTGATACGGACTTCGATTGAATGACTTACAGAGCCGTTCCATCCGAGCGGATGCGACTCGGAGAGCTGCTCCGCAGAGGAGGAGCTGGGCGGGTTCCGGACGTGGCGTTGGCAGATCGGTGGTGGTCCGATCTGGGAACGAAACAAACGGAATCCGGACTCGCAGGGCTGCTGCGCAGCGTGGGAGCCCAGAGGACGATCGGGCGTGGCGTTGGCACCCCGGTACGTGGGTGGGCGGAGCAGACGGAACCCGCTGAAACGGACTGTGAATGGCCTGCAGGGCCGCCGGGTCCGGGCGGAGGTGACCCGCAGCGCGGCTCCGCCACGCAGGAGCGGCCCGGACGGCGTCCGCATGAACGCCGGGCCGAACGGGACAGAGCCGCTGGCAGCGTGAATCCGCCAGCGGCTCTGTCTGTGGTGCGTCCTGCGGGTTGGTTCAGCCCATCTTGACGAACATGGGGGGTTTGATGCCGATCATGCGGGCCATGACCCACACCTGGCCCTTGTGGTGCGCCTCGTGCGTGATGATCAGGTCGAGCAGGGCCGTGACGGGCATCTCGCGGCCGCCGAAGGCCGGGACGCGGCGGGCGAGGTCGTCGTCGGTCAGGGCGCTGATGGCGGCCAGGGCCTGCTCGTTGGTGTCCCACAGGCGGCCGCGCGCCTCGGTGAGGGTCTGGCTGGGTTCCGGGGCGGGTGCGGGCGCCTGTCCCTGGATCATGCTGAGGAAGCGGGTGGCGCTGACGGACAGGTGGTCGGCCTGCGCGATGAAGTTCATGCCGCCTTCCCAGGCGCTGAAGCCTCCCTGGTCCTCGGGCAGTTGCTCGTAGAGGTCCATCAGGGCGGCGCGGTGCATCTGGAAGGAACGGGCGTAGTTCGCGGATCGGGTCATGAAAGGCAGCATAAGGGCGCGGCCCCCATCTGTGTGAGGGCCGCGCTTCAGTCTGGTACGGAGTCCGATGGAAGGGGCTGCAAAGCTCCTTCCATCCGGGCGGAGGCGACTCGCAGGGCGGCCCCGCAGGGTGGGAGAGGGGCGGGTTCCGGGCGTGGAGTCGGCAGAGTCGGCGATGTTCCGGGTGGTCGGCGGAACAGACGGCCGTCCGTGTGGGGTGGGTTCAGCGGGCGCGCAGGGCGTCGCGGATTTCCATCAGGAGTTTTTCCTCGTTGGTGGGGCCGGCGGGGGCGGCCTCGACCGGCCTGGCGATGCGTTCGCGGAACTTGTTGTAGGGCACGACGACCACGGAGTAGATGACAGCCATGGTGAGCAGGAAGGTGATCAGGGCGGTGATGAACATGCCGTAATCGAAGTCCACGCCGTTGACCGTGAACTTGCCGCCGACGGCGCCGCCGCCCGTGACGAGTTTGATCAGGGGGTTGATGAAGGCGTTCGAGAAGGCCGTGACGAGGGCCGCGAAGGCTGCGCCGGTGACGACGGCGATGGCGAGGTCGACGATGTTGCCGCGCATGATGAAATCCCGGAATCCACTGATCATGCGTGAAGTTTTACACTGCGTTCATCGGATAGCAATGCAATTCACACAAGGTTGTCTAGACGATTTCAGGGGGGATGTGGGGTATTTCAGGTTGAATCCCCTCACTTTCTGCTACCAATCCCAGACAACCCCCCCCAGCGGGCCATACCACTTGCGCCTCCCCGCCCTCGGCAGGCCAGAGCGCCCGCACCAGAAGTCATACGGCCTCCGATTGAACGGCCTGCAAAGCTGGTGGGTCCGGGCGGGTGCGACTCGGAGAGCTGCCCTGCAGAGGAGGAGCTGGGCGGGTTCCGGACGTGGCGTTGACAGATCGGAACACCACCGATCTGTGAACGAAACAAACGGCAGTCCGTATCAGGTGCGCGGACTGGCGGCCGGCCGCAGGGTGTCACGCGCGGCGTCCTGCTCCGCGCTTTCCATCATGCGCGCCCCCCGCATGGTCGCCCCGACCACCAGACCACCCGCGATCAGCACGAGGTTCTTCAGGATGTACTGCCCTTCCAGGTTCGGGACCAGCGGCACGAACCTGAACGTCTCGGCGGGAAAGAACACCAGCGGCAGGAAGGTCCCGGCCATCTGCGCGAACAGCAGCAGCAACGTGACCCGCATGAACCGGCCCGTCAGCAGGCCCAGCCCGATCAGGCATTCCCAGGTCGCCAGGACCGGCAGGCTCACCTGCGGCGGCACCAGCCCGAACGTCAGGACCGAGATGGTGCGCGTGGCGAGCGCCTCGGCGGAACTGAGGCCCGGAAAGAACTTCTGCGCGCCGAACCACACGAAAATCAGCCCCAGCGCCAGCCGCAGCAGCGTCACGCCGTGCCGCACCCACCAGCCCACCAGCCGCAGTTCAAGGGCGTCCACCTTCTGCGCCAGAGGCGCGGCGTCCCGGCGGGGCGGAACGGTCAGGGTGGCCGCGAGGCGCGATTCGATAAAGGGTGTTTTTCGCATGGTGGAACCTCCGGCGCGTGGCCTGCCCCGAACACTTGCCGGGTCCTGAACAGTCATATGCGCCGCAGTCCCGATCGGATGACGCGCCGGTCAGCCTGACCGCCACATGAAGGGGCCGCCAACCGTCCGGGTGTCCCCACGCAGCCCGGCTGCCAGGATTCCTGTCTGTTCAGTCCGACGATCCGTTCCGCGCTGAAACGACAGGAAACACCCGGCGCGCCACCGGGTGCCGCTGTCAATCCGACCTCAACCACGACAGGGGCGGCAGCCTCAGCGGGGCCAGATGTGCGCCCGCTGAGGCCACCGCCCCTGTTCCCTGCCCTGAATCTAACCGCTCAGGCCTGCCCGCGCATGTTCTGCGCCGCCACCTCGACAGACACCGGTTCCTCGCGCCCGCTGTCCTTCACGGCGTGCGCACTCATGCCCCACTGGTGCCCGCTGCTGCGCGCGCCCTCCAGGATCACGCGGGCCAGTTCGCCCAGCGTCGCGCCACCCGGCCGGATGTCCATGCGCAGCTCGGCGCGCAGTTCGTCCAGGCTCACGTCGTCCAGCATCAGCTCGGTGCCGTAGCGCAGGGTGGTGGGCGGCACGATCAGCAGGTCCGCCTCGCCCGGCTTCACCGCGTGCCGGAAGCAGCGGCCCGTCAGCAGGCCCGCCACGGTCGTGACCTTCCCGAAGGTCTTGTTCTCGATGGCCCGCACCTCCAGGGTCAGGCCCCCGATGGCCCGCAGCGGCTCGACGGCCCGGTCCAGCGACTCGGCGAACAGCGACCCCGTGCCCAGGATCACGCGCCGGGGTTCGGGCAGCGCCGCCGGGAGTTCCGGCAGGGCCTCGGTCAGGAAGTCGCGGATCATGCCCACGCCGTTTTCCAGCATCGGGAAGCCCTCGTACTCCTCCTCGGTCGGCAGCGGCTCGCCCGCCAGCAGGTACAGTTCGTCCGACGGGAACACGAAGCGCGTGCCCCGCTCGTTCAGGAACTTGCGGCGCCACACGTTCAGGCGGCGCAGGCTGTCCTGCGCTTCCTCCCGCGTGAAGGTCCGCACGTCCGGCAGGTTCGTGCGGTGACTGGTCAGGCCGATCGGCACGACCGCCGCGCTGATCACGTTCGGACGGCTCGCCAGGTACTCCACGGTCTCGTCGAGGTTCTCGCGGTCGTTGCGTTCCGGGACGAGCACGATCTGCGTGTACAGGTCGATCTGCTCCAGCCGCTCGATCATGGAACGGATCTGCACGGCCTGCTGGTCTTTGACCTTCAGACGCCACCACTTCATCATGTCCTGCCGCAGGTCCTGGTTCGCCGTGTGAACCGACACGTACAGCGGCGAGAGGTTCTCGTTCTCGATCCGCTGAATGTCCCCTTCCGAGAGGTTCGTCAGGGTCACGAACGATCCGTACAGGAACGACAGGCGGTAGTCGTCGTCCATGATGTACAGGCTCTTGCGGAAACCGCGCGGCATCTGATGCACGTAACAGAAATCGCACTTGTTCGCGCACTTCTTGATGCCGTCGAACAGCACCTCCTCGAACTCCAGACCCGGATCCTCCCACTCCACGTCGAACGTGAAGGTGTCCTCCAGGCTGGGCGGGGTCGGCAGGAACAGCCGGTGGTGGTCCTGCGCGGTGCCCGCCACGCCCGTCATGACGCGCGGCGCTTCCTTCGGCCGGGCGATCTCCAGCGTCGCGCGGCCCTGCGACAGCGCGTGCCGGTACGCCAGCACGTCCGTCACGGGTTCGCCGTTCACGCGCAGCAGCACGTCACCCGGACGCACCCCGGCCCGCTCGGCGGCGCTGCCACCCTCGACCGATTTGATCGGTGCGGGAAAAACCTGATCCTGCATGTTCTCAGCTGCCGTCACAACACATCACCCCTTTTCGGGACTCCAGTGGCGGCCCCGCATCAAGCACAACAGCATAACAACCCCGCGCAGGGCCGGGTGTGAGTCAAGGCGGGATTGGCGGGGGCCGTGACTGCCCCCACCCGCCCCCCCTTACCCGATCTGTTTCAGCAGGTTCACGGTCTCGATCATCGCCAGCACCGCCTCCGCGCCCTTGTTCCCGGCCTTGATCCCGGCGCGGTTCAGGGCCTGTTCGACCGTATCGGTCGTCAGCACGCCGAACGCCACCGGCACCCCGGTGTGCAGGCTGGTGTTCAGGATGCCGTTCGCCGCGCCGCCCGCCACGAAATCGTAGTGGTCGGTATCGCCCTTGATGACGGCCCCCAGGCACACCACCGCGTCGTACTTCCCGCTTTCGGCAAGTCGGCGGGCGATCAGCGGCACCTCGTAACTGCCCGGCGCCAGGAAGTGATCCAGGTTCCCGGTCTTCCCGCCGTGCTGCACGAACGCCAGTTCCGCCCCCTCCACGAGGCGATCAACGATCAGGTGATTCCAGCGGGTACTGACAACGGCGAACTTCAGGTCGGTGGCAAGCAGATGGGCTTCAATTCGGTTCATGGTGGGTCTCCTTGGAAAGGGGATGAGGTGTGGGCTATGGGTGGTGAAGCTACGTGCAGACCCCTCCGCCCCTTCGGGGCACCTCCCCTCAAGGGGAGGCAGGGCTGTGTCCTTGGCTCCCCTTGAGGGGAGCTGGCCGCGCAGCGGACTGAGGGGTTCTCAGTCGCCGCTGCCGTCGGTGCCGATGTGGCCGAGTTTGGCGGCCTTGGTGCTGAGGTACGCGGTGTTGTGTTCGTTGTGCCCGACGTGGAGGGGCACGCGTTCGACGACTTCCAGGCCGAAGCCGCCTAAGCTGTGCAGTTTGCGGGGGTTGTTCGTCAGGACGCGCAGTTGCCGCGCGCCGAGCAGGTGGAGCATCTGCGCGCCGATGCCGAAGTCGCGGGCGTCGGCGGGAAAACCGAGTTGCAGGTTCGCCTCAACGGTGTCCGCGCCGCCGTCCTGGAGGTGGTAGGCGCGGATCTTGTTCAGCAGGCCGATGCCGCGCCCCTCCTGCCGGAGGTACACGAGGACGCCGCGGCCCTCGGCGGCGATGGCCTGCATGGCGGCGTCGCGTTGCGGGCCGCAGTCGCAGCGCAGGGAGTGGAAGCCGTCGCCGGTCAGGCATTCGCTGTGTACGCGCACCAGCATGGGATCGGGCGTCACGTCGCCCATGACGAGCGCGACGTGTTCGGCGCCGCTGAGGGTGTCCTCGAAGCCGACGAGGCGGAACTCGCCGTACTCGGTGGGCAACTTCGCCTCGGCGACGAGTTCCATGAACGGGTCGTGTTCCATGCGGTACGCGATGAGGGCCTCGATGCTACCCACCTTCAGGCTGTGCCGTTCGCCGAACGCGAGGAGGTCCGGGAGGCGGCTCATCTCGCCGGTATCATTCATGATCTCGCAGATCACGCCGATCGGCGTGAAGCCAGCGAGCCGGGCGAGGTCGCAGCCGGCCTCGGTGTGCCCGGCGCGGCGCAGCACCCCGCCGGGCCGCGCCACGAGCGGGAAGATGTGGCCGGGGCGGCGGAAATCGGCAGGTTTCGCCGCGTCGTCCATCAGCGCGGCGATGGTGGCGGCGCGGTCGAAGGCGCTGATGCCGGTGGAGTTGCTGACGTGGTCCACGCTGACGGTGAAGGCCGTGCCGTTCGGGTCGGTGCTGCTGCCCACCATGGGCGTCAGGTCCAGTGCGCGGGCGCGGTCCGGCGTGAGGGTCACGCAGATCAGGCCGCGTCCCTCGCGCGCCATGAAGTTCACCCACTCGGGCGTGGCGGTCGCGGCGGGCATCAGCAGGTCGCCCTCGTTCTCGCGGTTCTCGTCGTCCACCAGGATCACGGGCCGCCCGGCGCGCAGTTCCGCGAGCAGTTCCGGGATGGAGGCCAGGGTCATGCCGTCACCTCCTGCTCGGGCGTCCAGTCGCGCATCAGGATCAGTCGTTCCACGTATTTCGCCATCTGGTCGGCCTCCAGATTCACCTGCGTGCCCGCCGCCCAGGTGTGCAGGGTGGTGACCTCCAGCGTGTGCGGCACGAGCCACAGCGTGAACTCGTCCGGGCGCAGGTCCGCGCGGCTGCCGGCGGGGCCACCGGCGTCCACGACGGTCAGGCTCACGCCGTCCACCGTGACGCTGCCCTTCGGCACGAGGTAACGGGCGAGGTGCGGCGCGGCGCGGACGGTCATGGTGTACGCGCCGGGCCGGGCGTCCACGCGCAGGACCGTGCCCACGCCGTCCACGTGCCCGCTCACGACGTGGCCACCGAAGCGCGCCTGGGCGGTCATGGCACGCTCCAGGTTCACCTTCACGCCCTCCCGCCAGTGCGGCGCGGTCTTGGCGAGTGTCTCGCGGCTGAGGTCCACGGTGAAGCCCGCCGCGTCCCAGGTGGTCACGGTCAGGCAGGTGCCGTTCACGGCGATGCTCTCGCCCAGTTCCACGTCCGCCCACATGCGGGCGGGCTGGATGGTGACGGTCAGGTTCCCTTCGTTCTCGCTGGTGCGGGCAATGACGCCCACCTGTTCGATGATTCCAGTAAACATGCTTTGACCTCGTATTGGGTGGAAGCGGTGGTCACACGCCCCCCCACCCCAACCCTCCGCTGCGCGGCTCTGCGAGTCCCCCGCAGGAAGGGAGAAGAAGCTAGACGCGCGGGATGTCGTGCAGCAGACCGGTGATCAGGACGTCCGGGCCGAGGGTCTCGACCGTCACGTCCCGCAAGGCCTGCGCCTCGTGCATGGGGCGCGCGGGGCCAGTCAGGGGGCTCAGGCCCGCGCCGAGGAGGTTCGGGGACACGAACACCCTGACCTCGTCCACCAGTCCCTGCGCGAAGAAGGCACTCAGGAGGGTCGGGCCGCCCTCGAGCAGCACGCTGCCGATGCCCAGGCCCGCCAGTCCGCTCAGGGCGTCCGGCAGCGAGGAAGCGCGCTGCACGGTGATCCCGGCGGCCTCGTGCGCGGCCGCGTCGGCGTCCGGGGCGGTCACGAGCACCGCGCCGTCGCGCCACGCGCGGGCCTGCGGGTCGCTCGCCGCGCGGCGGTCGAACACCACGGGGCGCGGGTCACGCCCACCCGGCACGCCGCGCGTCGTGAGGGCCGGGTCGTCCAGCCCCAGCGTGCCGCTGCCGACCGCGATGGCGTCCAGTTCGTCACGCCAGCGCATGGTGCGCTCGCGGGCCTGCGGGCCGCTGACCGCGCCGTTGGCCTCGTTCAGCGCGGCCACCTTGCCGTCCAGGGTCATGGCGTACTTCGCCACCACCCACGGGCGACCCCGCACCACTGCGCTGCGGAAGCCCGCCTGCTGCCGCACGGCCCCGGCCTCCAGCACGCCCACCGTGACCTCGATCCCGGCGTCCCGCAGCCTCTGCACGCCGCGTCCCGCCACCAGCGGGTTGGGGTCCAGCGCCGCCACGACCACGCGCCGCACGCCCGCCGCGATCAGCGCGTCCGCGCAGGGCGGCGTGCGCCCGTGGTGGCTGCACGGTTCCAGGGTCACGTAGGCGGTGGCGCCACGCGCCCGCTCGCCCGCGCCTTGCAGGGCGAACACCTCCGCGTGCGGCTCACCGGCCCTCGGGTGGAAGCCCCTCCCCACCAATTCATCGCCTTGCACGATCACGCAGCCCACGGGGGGATTCGGCGCGGTGCGGCCCAGTCCTCGGGCAGCCTCCGCCAGCGCAAGCGTCATGAACCGCCCGTCGACCGGCAGTGCCGCCGCCACCCCAGGGGGTGGAGCATTCACTTCATACATGGTCTGTCGCCGCCCGCCGGGGTGGCAGGCAGCGTTCCTCCTTCTCTCATCCGGACTGAATGGGCCACAGGCTCGGGGACGGCCCCTCGCCCTTCTTGATCCGCCTGAGCGTCTCTGCGCGCCATAACACCGTCGGCCCCGGAATCTCACCGGATCGGGCCTGCGCGTGGTGCAATTTGCGCGGGCTTCGCGGGCTGAGTCAGTTCGTGAACAGGCGAGCCTTCTGCTCGCTCCGCTCGGGTGCCGCGGGACGGCCCGCGCCACCTGAAGCGACATCACCGCCGGTAGGGAATTCCACCCCACCCCGAAGGAAGTCGGCCCACCCGGAAGCGGGCCACCCTGAACGTAGCACCCTCCCGCCCAGGACTGTGGGGGCGATCAGACACCCGCCGGGGGACAATCCGCCACGCGCGATGGCGTCTGCTGAACGCAGCAACGCCCCCTCTCCCCCTTTCCGCGCCGCTGGAGGCCACCCCATGACAACGATTCTCGTGACCGGAGGCAGCGGCGTGCTGGGCCGCGCCCTGCTGCCTGCCCTGGAGGGCCGCGCGGACGTGCGCGTCCTGTCCCGCCACGCCGACCCCCGCCCCGCCTTCCGGCAGGGTGACCTGCAGACCGGCGCGGGCCTGGCGGACGCGCTGCGCGGCGTGGACACCGTCATTCACGCCGCCAGCCAGCCGTCGCGGCCCCAGGCGGACATCGAGATGACCGGCGTGCTCCTCGCGGCAGCGCGGGAGGCGGGCGTGCGGCACGTCGTGTACGTCAGCATCGTGGGCTGCGACCGGGTGCGGGCCTTCCCGTACTACCGCGCCAAGACCCAGGCCGAAGCGCTGGTCGCGGCGGGCGGCGTGCCGTTCACGGTGGTGCGCGCTGCGCAGTTCCACGAGTTCGTGGCGTTCCTGCTGTCCCGCCTGACCCGCGCGCCGCTGCTGCCCCTGCCGGGCCTGCCCCTCCAGCCGGTGGACGTCCACGCCGCCGCCGCGCAGATCGCTCAGGTCGCGCTGGAAGCCCCGCAGGGCCGCGCCCCGGACATCGTCGGTCCGCAGGTCATCCCCCTGCCGGAACTGGCCCGCACTTGGGCCGACGCGACCGGTGCACGCACCCGCCTCGTGCCTATCCCGGCCGCGCGGCGCTTCACGCCCCTGACCCGCCCGGACCTGAGCGGCGTGGGCCGCACCTGGGCGCAGTGGCTCGCGCAGGAGGCCACGCGCCCCAACCCCTACGCGGGCTGAGCCGGGCGGGGCGGCTGGTCGGCGTTCAGGTCCGCCAGTTCCGCCTCCTGCCCCCCGCGCCAGATGAACACGCGTCCGGCGCGGGCGATCAACAGCCGCCCCCGACGGTCGAGGTCGGCCCAGGTCGCACCCTCCAGATCGGGCGACGGTCCTTCCGCCAGCCAGCGGTACCGGACGAAGCGGTGATACCGCTGATCGCTGATGAAATTCAGTTCCAGTGACTTCTTACGCAGGGTGAACGGGTCCGCTTCACCCATGCCGATCCAGCGTCTCGGCTGATGAGCGACGTGCCAACCCGTCCGTTTCAATACGACGCGGAAGGTATCCACCCGCAACGTGCCCGTAGGATGCAGGACCTCAAAACCCGGCGGGCGAATCAGTTGCTGTTTCGTCAGGTCGGTGTGGTTGACCTGAATCGTCCGTGAGTCCCGGAACGCGCCGCCACCGCTCCAGCCGTCCGAGGCGTTCCACAGTCCGATGGCGTGAACCTGCGGCGGTTTCGACAGAGCCGTCCAGTCCCACATTCTGACGCCGTAGCGTTCCATTGCCAGCGCCTGCTGCCGTTTTGACTCGTTCTGCGCGTGGTACAGCAGGTGCTCGCCGTCGGGAGAGAGGTCGCTCATCCACTCGTACAGCCGCCCGTGGAACCACGATCCGGGCGAGAGGGTGTCGGTGGCGGTGTCCCACAGGTACACGCGCGTCCAGCGTGAGGGGCCGCGCCGGAACAGCACCACGCGGTCGGCCTCGCTGGCGAGCAGGCCCCAGATGCGCGCCGGGGCGGGTGGGGTGCTGGCTGGGCCCTTCACGTGGCTGCGCTGCGGGTGGACCTTCATTCGAGTAGCGCTGCGAGTCCGCGTGACGCGACGTCCCGGATGGTGTAGGTCATCTGGTGCGAGATCTCAGTGTCGGTGGGGTTGATCTCGATGGCGATCCCGCCGCGCCGGAGGGTCTCGGCGGCCAGTCCGGCGGCGGGGTACACGGCGCCGCTCGTGCCGATGACCAGCGCGACCTGCGCGGCGGCGAAGGCGTCCTGCGCGGCCTCTAGGGCCTCCTCGGGAAGGTACTCGCCGAACCAGACGACGTTGGGCCGCATGCGGTTCCCGAGCGGGGAGGTGGGCGGCGTGACCAGTTCAGCGGGCGCGGCGAGGGGGAACGTCTGCCCCGTCACCTCGTCCCGGCCGCTGAGGAGGTTGCCGTGCAGTTCCACGACCCGCCCGCCGTGCGTGCCGCTGCCCGCGCGGTGGTGCAGGCCGTCCACGTTCTGCGTGGCGAGGAAGAACCCCGGCCCCTTCTGCGCTTCCAGTCGTGCCAGCAGGTCGTGCGCGCCGTTGGGCTGCGCGGCGAGCACGTCGCGGTAGCGGCCCGCGTACCACTCCCACACCATCTCGGGGTCGCGGCGGTAGGCGGGCGGACTGGCGAGGTCCTGAGGTTTGAAGCGCGCCCAGTGCCCGGTCTGCGCGTCCCGGAAGGTGGGAATGCCGCTCTCGGCACTGACGCCCGCGCCGGTCAGCACGGCGACGCGAGAGGCGGCTTGCAGGGCGGCGCGGGCAGCAGCGAGATCCATGCCTGCAGCGTAGCCCGGCGCCGGACAGGTCCGCTGCCTCAACGCCGGCAGGGGTCAGAGTGGTTCAGGGTTCCCCGGTGGTGCCAGGGAACCCTGAGGTGGTGGGGCTGACCGTTCAGCCTGGGGGCCGCGCGCCGGAGTGACCGGGTCCGTGGGTGCCCTGCGTCCAGGATTTGATCGAGCCTTGCAAGCTTGAGCGCTGAGCGTTCATGGAAAGAGGGTTGAGAGGCGTGAAGGCTGTCACCTGAGGCGTCAACTTTGAGTGTTCAGCGGCCCCCCTGTGGGGGGTTGGTGCAGAAGACATCCAGTTTCCGGAAGTCAGGGAGTTGACCACATGACCCTGTGGTCGGGGCGGTCACGTCGCGCGCCGTTCGAACGGCCAGCCCCGCGCCTCACGGCACGTCGATCACCGTCAGGGCGTTGCTGACGCTCAGGGCCTGATCCACCTCCGCGAGGAACGCCTCCACCTGATCCGACAGGCGGTCCATGTCCGCCTGCGCGTCGAGCGGGTCGAGGAGCCGCGCGGCGTTGCGGTCCATGAAGGAGCGGTGCAGCGCCTCGTACTCCGCGCCGCGTGAGCCTTCCTTGCCCAGCAGCGCCTGCGCCTGCTGATCGAGGCGTTCCCCGGCCCGTTCGTTGTGCAGTTCGACCTCCCGCTGCACGCGGGCGAGGTCGCTGCGCAGCCGCGCGATCAGCCGCTGCTCGAAGGCCACGCTGGCCTTGCGTTCGATTGCGGCGGCGACCGTGTACGTCTGCCCGGCGATGTCCACGGTGGTGCGGGCGTTGCTGGCGACCACGGCCGCCTTGATCGCCGAGCGGCGGCGCAGCAGGTCCGTGACGCTCTGCCGGCGCGCCCGGACGCGGTCGTTGAATTCGGCGGCGCTGCGGGCGTCGCGGGGCGGCTCCGCGCCGACCGTGAAGGTCACGAAGGTCGTCTCGTCGATCAGTTTGTTGGCGCGTTTCTCCAGCAGTTTGAGTTCGCTCAGGGCCTTGGTGATGGTCATTCGTTCACTGGACACAGGAACACCTCCGGATCGGGGCCGGGTGGGCTGAACAGGTGGACGGAGGACGGAAACGCAGTCTCGACAGCGGCGGGAAGGCGAGGAGTCGTGCTGGGCTGCCTGTACTATTCGGGCTGAAAATAAAAAACCCGCCTTCTTCGGCGGTGATAGAAACAGGATACCCCGGTATTCAGGTTGCGTCAACCCCTGGCGCGCGGCCCGGTTTCTGCCGTCCAGCACACCAATCACTGAACGGTATTTTCAGGACCTATGCACCGTCTATGTACGCGGGTGGCACCATGTCCGCCAGCCACACGCCGTTCTCGCTGACGGAGAACCCGTGTCCGGCGGCGTGCATCTCCCCTGCCCGGACGGTGAGGACGACAGGGACGCCGCGCCGCGCACCGACACGCCGGGCAGTATCGGGGTCGGGCGAGAGGTGGACGTGATGGCGGTCCATGGGCCGCAGTCCCCCCTCGCGGATGGCGGAGAGGGCACCCGCGTGCGTGCCGTGATACAGCCGCGCGGGTGGGATGGCGGGTTCGAGTTGCAGGTCGACGGGAACGCTGTGTCCCTGGTTGGCGCGGATGTGGTCGCCGCGCAGACTGAAGCGTTGCTTATCGCTGCCCGCGACCACAGCCTCGACCTGTGCGCGGGTGACGTTCAGGTGCAGCAGCAGCGGCGCGAGCGGCACCCAGCCGCCGGGCGCGAGGGTCAGGCCCGCCTCGTGTGGGGCGTGACGCAGCAGGTACGAGAGGCGTCTGGAGAGGGCGTGGTCGGTCATGCGCCCAGTCTGCGCGGGGCGGGGCGGGTGGGGGATCGGCCAGGTGGCGCAGGCCATCCGGACGGGCGCGCGGTACGCTGCGGGTCATGACACAGCATGAGACGTGGGCAGCGCTGCGGGCGCACTGGCAGGAGCTGGCGGACCTGGGTGGAATTGGGGCGCTGCTGGGGTGGGATCAGAGTACGTACCTGCCGCGTGGGGGGTCGGCGGGGCGGGCGCGGCAGCAGGCGCTGCTGTCGGGGCTACGGCACGCGCGGGCGACGGATGCGGGGTACGGGCGGTTGCTGGACGCGGCGGGCGCGCTGGATCTGGGCCCCACGGAGGCGCGGATGCTGGCGGTGGCGCGTCGGGACTTCGAGCGGGCGACGCGCCTTCCGGCGGCGTTCGTGCGGGCGTCGGCGCAGCATGCCGGGGAGAGTTACGCGGCGTGGGTGGAGGCGCGGCCCGCGAACGACTGGGCGCGGATGGTGCCGCTGCTGGAGCGGACGCTGGACCTGAGTGTGCAGCGGGCCGCCTACTTCCCGGAGTTCTCGGACCCGATGGATTTCTTCGTGGACGCCTCGGACGAGGGCATGACGGCCGCGCAGGTGGACGCGGTGTTCGCGGAGTTGCGCGCGGCGCTGGTGCCGCTGGTGGACGCGGTCGCGGCGGCCCCGGCACCCCGGATGGACTTCCTGGCGCGTGAGTACCCGATTGCCACGCAGTTGCGGCTGGGTGAGGAGGTCGGGGCGCTGTACGGGTACGATTTCACGCGGGGGCGGCAGGACCTGACGGCGCATCCGTTCATGACGCGGCTGGGCGCGCGGGACGTGCGGATCACGACGCGGGCGCAACTGGCGGACCCCACGGACGCGCTGTACTCCACGCTGCACGAGGTCGGGCACGCGCTGTACGAGCAGGGCGTGGCGGAGGACCTGCTGGACACGCCGCTGGGCGGAGGGGTGAGTGCCGGGGTGCACGAGAGTCAGTCGCGGCTGTGGGAGAACCTGGTGGGCCGCTCGCGGGCGTTCTGGGCGGGGCAGTTCGGGCGCTTTCGGGACGCCTTCCCCGAGCAACTGGCCGACGTGACCGAGGAGGAGATGTTCCGCGCGGTGAACGTGGTGCGCCGCAGCCTGATCCGCACGGACGCCGACGAGCTGACGTACAACCTGCACGTGATCACCCGCTACGAGCTGGAGCGGCAGCTGCTGGGCGGCACGCTGGCGGTCTCTGATCTGGCGGACGCGTGGCACGCGGCGTACGAGACGAACCTGGGCCTGCGTGCCCCGAGTCACGTGGACGGCGTGTTGCAGGACGTGCACTGGTTCAGCGGCGGGATCGGCGGGGTGTTCCAGGGGTACACGCTGGGGAACGTGCTGAGCGCGCAGTTCTACGCGGCGGCGCAGGCGGCGAACCCGGACCTGGACGCGGACATCGCGCGGGGCGAGTTCAGCCGGCTGCACGGCTGGCTGCGTGAACACGTGTACGCGCCGGGCCGGACGTTCACGCCGAACGAACTGGTGGAACGCGCGACCGGGCAGGGCATGACGGCCGCGCCGTACCTCGCGTACCTGCGCGGGAAGTACGCAGGGCTGTACGGCCTGAGCTGAACACCGCAAGAAAAAAACGCCGCCCGGCCGGGGGAACATCGGCGGGCGGCCCTGAGTTGGGGGTGTGGGGGCGGGGCAGGGTGCGGGGATCACCGCACAGGGTCTGCCGGTCCGGAGTTCAGTGTGCCACGCGGAGTATTGCGGGATTCTGACAGCGGCGCGTGATGCTCATACGGACTGCCGTCTGTTTCGCCGACAATCCGGAACTTCACCGGGTTGCCAGCTCCACGTCCGGAGGGGCGTTTCTCTCCTGCTCGCTCTTCTGCGAAGCTCTGCGAGTCCGCTCGGACCCAGCGGCTCTGCAAGCCATTCAATCCGAGTCCGTATCAGCGGCGGCCGACGCCGGGCGCGAGGGTCAGGGGCGCGTCGAGTTTCAGCCAGATGAACTCGTTGGTGTCCTTCACGGCCGCGCCGCGCCCGCCGGTGCCGGGGTAGTTGTTGTCGTTGGCGACGAGGACGGTGGTGGCGTCGAGCACGATGACGTTCTCGATGGTCACGTACGGGAAGCGGAACACGCCGCCGGTCGTGCTGGGCGCCAGGCCCTGCGGGTCGGCGATGTTCAGCAGGTCGGCCAGCAGGGTCTTCTTCAGGGTGCCGTCGGCGTTGCGGTCGGTCAGGCTGACGCGGTAGAGGCGTTTGGTGCGGGCGGCGTCGCCGCTGCCGCCGTCGCGCTCAATCACGATCAGTTCCGAGGCGTTCACGGGCGTGATGTCACCGATGGCGTTGCCGGGCGCGTCGAGCGGGTAACGGCCAGTCAGCGTCCACTTCTGCGTGGCGAGGTCGATGGCGTGCAGGCGCAGCTGGCCGGGCGTGTCGCCAGCCACGGTTTTTTCCAGCAGGGCGTACAGGGTCTTCCCGTCGGGGCTGAGGGTCAGGCCCTCGAAGCCGCCGCTGCTGCCCAGCGTGGCGGCGCTGCTGCTGCCGCCCTGCGTGAAGGCGGGGTGCTGGGGGCTGCGGACTTCGGGCGCGGCGTACTCGGCGACCACTTTCGCGCCGGTGGCGGGGAAGTCGGTGAACAGTCCGTCCACGCCCGCCTGAATGGCCTGCCGCATCTCGGCTTCTGGGTTGTTGGCGTACTGGGCGGGCAGGAAGGTGGGTTCGTTCCGGAAGGTGTACGGGTGGACGAGCAGCCCGGCGGCGTGCGCGCGGGTCACGAAGTCGGTGGTCTGCCCCTTGCCGTCGATGATCCAGCCCTTGCTGGGGCCGATGCCGCTGGCGTACGTGGCGATGTCGCGCAGGCCCTCGGGGGTGGTCAGGTCGGCGTTCTGGCGGGGGTCCCGGCGGGCGCTCAGGTCGTAGGGCGCGCCGGTCTGGCCGCCCAGCAGCTGCACCAGCGGGAGTTTCACGCCGGCGGCGGGCATGATGGTGCTGTTCAGGTCGCGCAGATTGGTGGTCTCGAAGGACTGGATGAACACGCGCGCCGGGTCTGTAAAGCCTTCCTTCTTCAGGGTGTCGATCAGCAGTTGCGAGGTGTTCACGCCCGTCTGCGCGGCCATGAAGGTGGGGTGCTTCGTTTCGGGGTACAGGCCGACCCGGCGGCCGGTGCGGGTCTCGGTGTCGCGGATCAGGGCGATGATCTCGCTCAGGGTGGGCACCTCGAACTGCCCGTCAAAGGTGCGGCCGCGCAGGGCCGGGAGGCGTTCCACGGCGCGCAGGGTCTTGAGTTCCGTCAGCGTGAAATCCTCGACCCAGTACCCCGTGACGTCCTGCCCGTCGAGCTTCTTGGTCTTCACGCGCCCGGCGAACTCGGGGCGGGTGGCGACGTCGGTGGTGGCCTCCGTGACCTTGCCGCTCCCGTCCAGGACCGCCATGACCGGTTCGTGCCGGGCGACCAGCACGCCGTCCTTCGTGACGACCAGGTCCGGCTCGATGAAGTCCGCGCCCGCCTCGATCGCCACCCGGTACGCTTCCAGGGTGTGTTCCGGGCGGGTGCCGCTGCTGCCCCGGTGCCCGATCACGATGGGCGGCCGGCCGGTCAGGGTGGGCAGGCCCGGCAGGTTCGGGGTGGGCATGGGGGCGTCCAGCAGCACGCCGTCCGCGCTGAAGTGCAGCAGGTACGGGCCGAACTCGTCGCCCACCCACAGCGTCCCGTCGGGCGCGACCACGAAGCCTTCCGGGTCGAAGTCCGCGCCGGTCAGCAGGCGCTCCGGGCTGGCCTCGTTCACGATCTGCCACGGCACGCGCCGCTCCGGGTCACGCAGCCCAACGAACGCCCCTACCTCCACCTTCCCGGTTCCCGTGGGCGCGGTCTTCGGGGTGAGGGTCAGGCGGTACAGGCGCAGCAGGGAGTCGGCGCTGTTGTTCTTCGCGCCGAACCCGTTGTCGCTCAGGAACAGGTACGTGCCGTCCGGCGCGAACTGCACGCCGCTGAAGCCCTGCACCGGCTGCCCCTGAAAGCGCGCCTGACCGCGCAGGCCGTCCCTCCAGGCGCCGCTGGCCGGGCCGGGCGCGAAGGTATCGGCGGGCAGTTCCGCGTACCCGGCCAGCGTGACGGCCTGCGCGGCCCCCACGCCCAGCAGCAGCGCGGCCGACAGGCGGACCATGAGGGCTTTCACGGACGTGCGGACAGCAGATGAGGAATTCACACCCGTCAGTTGAAGCCGCGCACGTCAGAGCAACGTGCGCGGCCGGTCAGCCCGGCGTCAGGGGGTCCCTTCGTACGGACCGGGTCGGCTTCGTTGCCCCCTCACCCGCCCCTTCGCCGTCTGTTGACCCCGTTCACCCGAGTGCCTACTTGTCCTCGGTGAGCGCGAAGCCCCGGCTGAACTGCTTCTGCAGGGCCGTGAACACGATCAGGGGCGGCAGGGCCGTGATGACGGCGCCGGCCATCACGGCGCCCCAGTCGGTCTGGCCGCCCACCTCGATCAGTTTGCGCAGGCCCACCTGCACGACCTGCTTGTCGTCCTGCTGCATGATCACCAGCGGCCAGATGTACTGATCCCAGGCGTACACGAACTGAATGACGGCCAGCGCGCCGATGGTGTTGGTGCTCATGGGAATCAGGATGTGCGTCAGGTACCGCAGCGGGCCGCACCCGTCGATGCGGGCGGCGTCGGCGAGGCTGGTGGGGATGCTCAGGAAGTGCTGCCGGAACAGGAACGTGCCGGTCGCGCTGGCCAGGAACGGCACGATGATCGCGGCGTACGTGTTCGCCCACTTCAGGTCGCGGCTGACCAGATCGAACAGCGCGATGATCAGCACCTCGGTGGGCAGCATCAGGGACAGCAGGACCAGCGTGAACGCCGCGCCCTTCAACGGAAAGCGGAAGTACACGAATGCCAGCGCGGCCAGCAGGGCCAGGGTGGTCTTTCCGGCCGTGACGCACACGGCCACCACGAGGCTGTTGCGCATGTAGCGGCCCAGGTGCGCGTCCTCCCACACGCCCGAGAGGTTCTGGAAGAACGCGCCGCCGGGCAGCAGGCTGGGGCTCAGGACGACGCTGGACGTCTGGGTGCTCTTGATGACCGCGAAGATCAGGGGCGCACTGATGATCAGGATCGCCAGGATCAACGCGGCGTGCGTGACCCACACGCCCCGCGCGCGGCGGGAGCGGGGGGCGGCGCGGTCAGCGCGGGCGGGCGGCGCGGCCGGGTGCTTAACTGCCATAGTGCACCCGCCGCTCGCCCAGCCGGAACTGCATCCAGGTGACGAACGCCACCAGCGCCAGCATCAGGGCGGCCTGCGCGGCGGCCGCGCCGGTCTTGAAGTTCACGAAGCCGTCCTGGTACAGCTGGTACACCAGGAACGTGGTCGCCCCGGCATTCCCGGTGTACGGCCCGCCGCGCGTGAGGATGTCCGTCAGGGCGAACGAGTCGAACAGCGCCGCGATGATGTTCGTGAACACCAGGAAGAACGTGATGGGACTCAGCAGCGGGAACGCCACGCGCCAGAACACCTGCGCGGGGGTCGCGCCGTCGATCTCGGCGGCTTCCATCACGTCGCCCGGCAGGTTCTGGATGCTGGCGAGGTAGAACACGATGTTGTACGCCAGGCCCTTCCAGATGGCGGCCAGCGTGACCAGCCCGAACGCCAGGACGGGCGTGTCCAGCCAGCGGGGGCGCACGCCGAACAGTTCGCCCAGCAGGGCGTTCACCACGCCGATCTCCGGGTTGAACAGGAACAGCCACAGCGTCCCGGCAATGGCGGGGCTCAGGGCGTAGGGGTAGATCAGCAGCAGGCGGTACGTACTCGCGCCGCGCACGGGACGGCTGGCGAGCCACGCCAGTCCCAGGGACAGCAGCAGCCCGAACGTGACGGTCAGGACCGTGAACACCAGCGTCTGGAGCGCCACCTGCCGGTACGCGGGACTGGACAGCAACTCGGCGAAATTGGCGAGGCCCACGAACTGCTCGGTGCCCAGGATCACGTTCGCGCGGTACGCGGCCAGCCTGAGCGTCTGCAGGGCCGGCAGGTAGATGAACACCGCCAGGATCAGTAGGCTGGGCAGCAGGAACACCCACGGCAGGGCGCGGCCCCGGAACACGGCGCTCTCCCCGGCGTCCGGGGTGGGGCGGGAACGGGCGGGACTCAGCATGGGCGGGCGGGGGGGTCGGAGAGGGCGGTCATGCGGGATACCTCCAGGGCGGGGTGCAGCCGGAACACAGGGGCTGGAATGGCGCGGGCGGCCCACCCTCCGTCAGGGAGGGAGCGGGCCGCGCGGCGGGCAGGACGGGTGGGGTCAGCGCACGGTGACGGCGTGATCCTGACAGGTCCGGCGCTTATACGGATTCCGTCTGTTTCGTTAACAACCCGGCAGGGTACCGGGTTGCCAACTCCACGCCCGGAATCCTCTTTGCTCCTACTCGCGTCCACTCGGATTGAACGGCTTTGCAAGCCATTCAATCGGAGTCCGTATTACTTGAAGTTCGCGTTGTACTCGGCCAGGGCGGCGTCGGCGCGGGCCTTGGTTTCCTTCAGCGCGGCGTCCACGTTCTGCCCGCCCAGCACCTTCTGCACGCCTTCTTCCATGATCCGGCGGGTCTGGATGGCCGCGCCGTTCAGGCCGCCGGCGGTGGCGGCGCTCGGCACGGTGCGGGTCAGCTGGTTGAACGCCACGAGCTGCAGGGGCGTCTGCGTGAACCAGCCCTGCTTGCGCAGCAGCTCGATGCTGCTCTGCCGCACGGGGTAGTACCCGGTCAGTTTGTGCCACTCGGCCATGTTCTGGGTGTTCGTCATGTACAGCGCGAAGTCCAGTGCGCCCTCGGCCTGCGCCTTGCTGACGCCCTTGCTGATCCACAGGCTGGCCCCGCCGATCACGACGCCGTTGCGTTTGCTGCCGTCCGCGATGGGCAGCACGCCCACGCCCACGCTGAAACCGGCCTTCTTCGCGGCGTCACGGATGTTGCCGATGTCGGCGGTGGACGTGATGTGGAACACCGCCTTCTGGTTCGTGAAGATGGCGTCGCTGCCGTCCCAGTCTTCCAGTTTGCCGGTGTAGGTGTAGTACCGGCGGTCCTGCATGGTCTTGAAGAACGTGAAGATGTTCTTCGCGGCTTTGCTGTCGAGGTTGGTGGCGGTCGCGCGGCCCTGGCGGCCGTTGCCGTTGTTCAGGAGGGGCGCGCCCTGCTGCGCCATCCACTGCTCGATGAACCAGCCGTTCAGGCTCATGCCGAAGCAGGTGGCGTCCAGTTTCGCCGCCTCGATCTTCTGGCAGGCCCCCAGCAGGCCGCCGTACGTGGTGGGCGGCTGCTTGGGGTTCAGGCCCGCTTTCTTCATCAGGTCCTGGTTGAAGTACAGGACCGGGCTGCTGGAGTTGAACGGCAGGCTGTTCACCTTCCCGCCGATGGTGTAGTAGTTGATGACGGGCTTGATGTAATCGCTGAAATCGACGTTCCTGACGCTGCTGACCGGCTGGAACGCGCCGCTGTCCAGCGCCAGCTGGCTGCCGACCTCGAAGATCTGCACGAGGGCCGGGGCCTTGCCCTGCCGCGCGGCGAGGATGGTCGCCTGCAGGCTGTCGTTGTAGCTGCCCTTGTAGCTGGGCACGACCTTCACGCCGCTGTGCGTCCTGTTGTACTCGTCCGCGCGGGCCTGAATCCAGCCGCTGCGTTTGGCGTCCCCGAAGGAATGCCAGAATTCCACGGTGGTCTGCGCGGAAGCCAGAGAAGCGTTCGTCAAGCCCAGCAGGGCTGCCGTCAGCAGTATTCGGTTCATGAGAATTAAAGTAGGCTCCCCCCATCAGGGCGCTGTCAAGCAACCCTGGGCCGGGGAACACCCAGAGCGTTCCTTCACACTGACCCCCGGACTCCGGGTTGACCGTTCCGGGCACCTACAGTCAGGTCATGATTCTCGTCACTGCCGCCACCGGGAACGTCGGGCGCGAACTCGTGCCGCAACTGCTGAGCGCCGGACAGCAGGTCCGCGCAGGCACCCGCCACCCGCAGGGGGCGGCATTCCCGAACGGCGCACACGCCACGCACTTCGACTTCAGCGATGAGGCCAGCGTCCGCGAGGCCGCCACCGGCACGCAGAGCGTGTACCTGATCGTCCCGGAAACCGTGGGCACAGAGACCCTGAAACGTGCCCTGAGCGTCATGAAGGAGGCGGGCGTGGAACGCGTCGTGCTGCAATCCGGGTTCGGCGCAGAGCGTGGCGACAACCCGCTGGGCGAGGCCGAGGACGCCGTCCGTGACAGCGGCCTCACCTGGACGGTCCTGCGGCCCAACTGGTTCATGCAGAACTACAACCAGATGTTCCGGCGCGGCATCCGCGACCGCCACGAGTTCGCGGAACCCGCCGGGGAGCAACGCACCAGTTTCATCGACACGCGCGACATCGCCGCCGCCGCCGTGACCGTCCTCACGCAGCCCGGCCACGACCGCCGCGAGTACCCCCTGACCGGCCCGCAGTCCATCGACCGGCACGCTGTTGCCGCCGCCCTGAGCGGCGCCCTGGGCCACACCATCACCTACCGCCCCGTGGACGACGACGGCTTCGTGGACTTCCTGGTCTCCACCGGCGAGAGCGACGAGGAGGAAGCGCGCGGCATCGCCTCCATCTACCCGCCCATCCGCGCGGGCGACACCGCCCCCACCACCCCCGACCTGCACGCCCTGACCGGCAGCACCGGCCACACCATCGAGGACTTCGCGCAGCACTACCGGCAGGACTGGCTGATGGCTGATGGCTGATGGCTGATGGCTGATGGCTGATGGCTGATGGCTGATGGCTGATGGCTGATGGCTGATGGCTGATGGCTGATGGCTGATGGCTGATGGCTGATGGTCAACAGCGTGTGCGCGACGCGGCCAGCCACGTCAAGGCCAATCCGCTGCCCACTCCCCTCCTCAGCGGGCGGTCAGGAGCACGTCCGGCAGGTCGCCGATCAGGGCGTCCACGCCGAGTGCTTTCAGGCGGGCCACCTGCGCGGCGTCGTTCACGGTCCAGGTGTTCACGCGCCAGCCGTTCGCGCGGGCCTGGGCCATCAGGGCGTCGTCGATCAGGGGATGCATGGGGTGCATGGCCGCCGCCTGCACGCGCCGCATCACCACCGGCACGAGGTCCAGCGCACCCAGACGGTAAGCACGGTGAAACAGGAAGCCGCGCTCGATGTCCGGCGCATGATGCCGGGCCGCGTCCAGCACCAGCGGACTGAACGAACTGACGATCACCCGCCGCGACAGCCCGTGCGCGCGGATGGCATCCAGCGTGCGGTGCACCCGGTCATCCGGACGGGCCCCCTCGAACTTGATCTCCACGTTCACGAACGCCCCCGTATCCGCCGCCCACGCCAGCGCGGCGTCCAGCGTCGGCACGTGCGCGGGCAGATCGGCGGCGTTCATCCCGGGGAGCGACCCGCCGCCCTTGAGCGCCGGATCATGATGAATGACCAGCGTGCCGTCCATCAGGCGGCGCACGTCCAGTTCCACGCCGTCCAGCCCGGCGTCCATCGCCGCCTGAAACCCGGCCAGGGTGTTCTCGGTGTGCAGTCGGGGCGTGCCACGGTGACCCAGCAGAAGCGGCTTCATACCCCGCAGGCTACCCGCCCGGCGTCAGGTGCGCCTCATCGTTCAAGGCGCGGGGGTCAGGGGACGGGAGCGGCGCGGTAGTGCTGGGCCGTGCGGCCCTGGTCGTCCTTCCAGGCGTCCCATCCACTAACGGGCCGGACGCAGACCATGCAGGCCGCGTCGGACGGCGATGTGAACTCACAGTCGCGCGTCAACTCGTACTGTGTGTCGTTGATCTGCCTCAGGGTACCGTCCAGTACCCATGCGGCACGCCGCGTATTGAAGTTCTTCCAGCCCGGCTCTTCGCGGTAGTTGGCTGGAACTATGCCCGACACCACTGAAATGGGAGCGTCCGGGGCCTATCCCCGGACGTGTCAAAAGAGCTCCCACTCGAGAGTTTCGTCTGTCAGAACCCCGC
>NZ_BAAADB010000007.1:0-57329 GCF_039522025.1 Deinococcus depolymerans
ACGGCAGGCAGCTCAGAATGCTGAAAAGTACGTCCTGACCGGGATGGAGCAGGACGGACTCCTGCTTAAGGCCGCGTGACACGACATCGGCAGGGAAGTGGAAACTCTTGGTTGACAGATCGGAACACCACCGATCTGCCAACTCCACGTCCGGAATCCGTTTCTCTCCTCCTCGCATCCGCTCCGATTGAATGGTCTTTGCAGCCCATTCAATCGGAGTCCGTATCAGACGGGTTTGGCCAGCACGCTGTCCCCGGCGCGCAGCGTCGTGCGGACCAGCAGGTCGGCCGGAATCATGATCTGCGTGGCCAGGTTGGCGGACATCCGGACGGGCAGGGTGTACACCTGCCCGTCGTCGGCCCGCAACGCCACGAGCTGCGGGTGGCGCACGATGTCCTCCTTCCAGCGCCTGAAGATCAGCTCGTCGACGAGCGCCACGCCCTGCACCTGCCGGGTGATCGAGACAGTCAGGCGCGCGACGCGGGTCTTGCGGGGCACGATCAGCCCGATGCGGAACAGTTTCAGCAGCATGCGTTTCGTCTCGGGGTCCTGCGCGAGTTCCGAGACGGGTTTCTGCGCGTCGATCTGCTTCAGGACGTCCAGTTCCTTCAGGCTCCAGCGCATCCGCGCCACCCGCTGCGGCGACGTGACACGCGCCGGACCGTCGAACGGCAGGTCCTGAAACGGCATGGCCTCCAGCGCCTCGAGGGTCACCTCGTCCAGCGTGGCGTCCAGGCGTGGACTGCTGTGCGTCACCCCCTCATCGAAGTGAAACCGGCCCTTGGGATCCAACATCAGCCGCACGAGGGCCTGCACGCCGTCATCCACTCCGAACTGCAGGTGCCGGACCCGCCCGGCTTCCAGCCACGCCTGGAACTGCCCGTCCGGACGGTAGACGTACAGCACGCCCGTCCGCGCCTGCTCCGAGAGCAGGTACAGCAACTCCAGGAAATCGAAGGTATCGAGGCTGGAAGTGGATCTGGTCATGCGTGCGTGGCGTTCAGAGTGATCACGTCCTCCCGTCGCGGCGCCGCGCGCCCCTGCACTCATGTTCGCTCATCCGTACCGCCCGGACAAGGGGGAGACGCCCCCGGGGTCACCCTCACCCCACCGGGCCCCCCTTCCCCACCCCGCCGCCCGACCGGCCACCACGCCGCGCAACCGGCAGGTCAGGGACGAGGAGGCAAAGCGGCCGGACAGGGCGTTGGCAACCCGGCCCCGAGTGCGGGGCGAACACGCCGGGTCCGCGCGCCGCCCTCCCCCACCTCAGCTGCGCAGCAGGTGCGAGAAGTTCGCGTTCTCCAGGGGCGGCAGGTCCTCAAGGCCGGTCAGACCGAATTCCAGCAGGAACCGCTCCGTGGTGCCGTACAGCAGCGGCCCGCCCACCGCGTCCGAACGCCCCACCACCTTCACCAGTTCACGTTCCTGCAGGGTCACGACCGTGCCGGCGCTGCCGCCGCGCATCGCCTCGATCTCCGCACGGGTCACGGGCTGCCGGTAGGCGATCACGGCCAGCACCTCCAGCGCCGCGCCGCTCAGGGGCGGCAGGGGCGGCGGGGCCAGCAGCGGCGCCAGGTGCCCGGACAGCGGGCCCGGCACCACCAGCCGGTACCCGCCCGCGACCGCCTCCACGGCAAAGCCCATGTCCGCCGCCTGCAGGCGCGCCGTGAACGCCTGCACCTCACGCAGCGCCGCGTCCTCCGGGACGCCCAGCACCCCCGCGAGTTCCCGGACCTGCACCGGCCGTCCGGCCGCGAGCAGCGCCGCGCCGATCAGCGCGCCCAGGGAGGGCGCGCCACTCATACGGCCTCCGATGGAATGGGCTGCAAAGCCCGCTGGGTCCGAGCGGATGCGCCTCGGAGAGCTGCTCCGCAGAGACGGAGAGAAGCGGGTTCCGGACGAGGAGCCGGCAATCCGGTGAAGTTCCGGATTGTCGGCGAAACAAACGGAATCCGTATCACACGGGCCCTGCCAGTGCAGCCCGCAGCGCCGCTTCCGGCACGGCCCCCGCGCGCAGCACCTCGCCTTCCGGCAGCGTCAGCACCGTACTCGGGAGGCCCAGCGCCGGGTACCCGCCGTCGGGCAACACCTCGTCACCCAGCCGCATGTCGCGCGCCTGCGCGTAGGTCAGCGCGGCCGGCTGGCCGCTCAGGTTGCAGCTGGTGGTCGCCAGCACCCCGCCCACCCGCCCCAGCAACGCCAGCGCCACCGGATGATCCGGAATGCGGACCCCGACCCGGCCGCCCGGCGCGAGCAGTTCCGGGCAGTCCGCGCTGGCCGGCATGACCACCGTCAGCGGTCCAGGCCAGAACCGTTCCAGCCGCTCCAGGGCCGGCTGCGGCCGGATCAGCCGCTGCGCCGCCGCACGGTCCAGGCAGGACACCTGCACCGGCTTCTGCGCGGCGCGGCCCTTCAGGTCGTACAGGCGGCGAATGGCGGCCGGATGCTCCGGGTGGGCGGCCAGCCCCCACACCGTCTCGCTGGGGTACGCGACCACACCGCCCGCCAGGAGCCGCGCGGCCGCCCGGTCCACCTGCGCGTGCCAGTCCTGCCCGGACCGGCCCTCTGCGTTCTTGTCGTCATTCATGATCGGCTCTCCCTGCCACTGACCGCCGGGACCACCCCCCGGGCGCTGTAAGGTCAGCGCAAGACCACCAGACTATACTGATCCGGTATGCCCGTCTTCGAATACCGAGTGCGTGACCGCTCCGGCAAGGTGCTGAAATCCCAGATGGAAGCCGAGACGGCCAACCAGGTCCGGGACGCCCTGCGCGCCAAGAACCTGATGATCGTCGAGATCAAGGCCCCCAAATCGGGCCTGAACGCCGACATCAAGATTCCCTTCCTGGACAACCAGCCACCAAATCTCAAACAGATTGCGATCTTCAGCAAGCAGCTCGCCACGCTGATCAACGCCGGCGTGCCGCTCGTGCAGTCCCTGGCCATCCTGCAGAAGCAGATCGAGCACAAGGGCTTCCAGAACGTCGTGAAGAACATGCGCACCGACGTGGAAGCCGGCACGCCCCTGAGCGACGCCATCGTCAAGTACCCGAAGATCTTCAACCGCCTGTACGTGAACCTCGTGCGGGCCGGCGAGACCAGCGGCACACTCGACTCGGTCCTGGAACGCATCGCGGCCTTCCAGGAAAAAGACCTCGCCCTGCGAGGCAAACTGAAGAGCGCCCTGACCTACCCGGTCGTGGTGCTCGTCTTCGCGATCCTGATCACGTACTTCCTGCTGACCACCATCGTGCCGCAGTTCGCGAACATCCTCTCTCAGCTCAACGCGCCGCTGCCGCTGATCACGCGCGTCCTGATGGCCGTGTCGGATTTCCTGAAGCACTCGACCCTGATCATCGTCGCCATCGTCGCGGCCATCACGTATGCCTACCGCTGGTACTACAAGACCCCGAAGGGCCGGATGATCATCGACGACATCAAACTCAAAATTCCGGTCTTCGGGAACCTCGTGCAGAAAAGCGCGATCGCGTCCTTCGCCCGCACCTTCGGCCTGCTGATCAGCAGTGGCGTGAACATCATCGAGAGCCTCGAGATCACCAAGGGCACCGCGAACAACGCCATCGTCGAAGACAGCATCGAGAACGCCAAGAACGTCGTGATGGTCGGTGAACAGATGAGTTCCAGCCTCGCGACCAGTAAGGTCTTCCCGCCCATGGTCGTCAGCATGATCTCCATCGGCGAGGAAACCGGCTCGCTGGACAACATGCTCGGCAAGGTCGGGGACTTCTACGACCGCGAAGTCGACGAGGCCGTCGACAGCATGACGGCCGCCATCGAACCGCTGATGATCGTCTTCCTGGGCGGCATCGTCGGCGTGATCGTCGCCGGGATGTTCCTCCCCATGTTCGCCATCATCGGCCAGCTCAGCCAGTAAGGGGCAAGTCCAGAGTATTCAGCGAGGGGGGGGCCGTGAAGTTCACGCCCCCCCTCTGCGTTGCCCGTGGTTCAGCGCGTGGCGGCCCTGACGGCGGCGTCCGCGTCCAGCAGGGGCTGGCCACTGGCGCTGTTCACGCTGGCCAGCAGGCGCGCTCTCGTATCCGCGGCGCTCAGGGCAGGATTCGCGGCGCGCATCAGGGCGGCCACTCCACTGACGAGCGGCGCGGCGAAACTGGTGCCTGCGCCGAGCGCGTACCCGCCGCCCGGCGCGAGGATCAGCATCTGCGCCGCGTTCGTGGCTCCGGCGCAGTTGCCGGCCCCGCCGGGCGCGACGATGTTCAGCGGTCGGGGCCGGGCGCTGCTGGGTCGGGCGCTGTAGCAGGCCAGCTGCCCGTCGTTCTGCGCGACGGCGCCCACGGCGATCACGTCCGGGTGACTGGCCGGGTAGTACACGCCGTCCCCGGCGGTGTTCCCGGCGGCGGCGACCAGCACGGCGCTCTTCGCGGCGTCCGTGAGTGCCCGGGCCAGCACGGCGTCACCGGGATCGCCGGCCAGACCCAGGCTCATGTTGATGACCTTCGCGCCCTGCCGGACCGCCTCATCCAGGCCACTGGCGAGGTCGCTGGTGCTGCCGCCCGACGCGCCCAGCACCTCCACGGCCAGCAACGGCCCGCTCCATGTGACGCCCGCCACGCCGCGCCCGTTGTTCGTGGCGGCGCCCACCAGTCCCGCCGACGCGGTGCCGTGCCCGGTGCTCGTGTCGGACCCACCCGCCTCCGGGCTGAGGAACGACGCGCTGCCCGCCACGCGGCCGGTCAGGTCCGGGTGCCCCGCCTCCACCTTCGAGTCCAGGATGGCGGTCTTCGCGGCGACCGGCGTCTTGCCGCACCCCTGCAGGAACGTCCACGCCTGCGGGGCGCGTACGCGCGTCAGGTACGACTGCGTGAAGGTTCCCACGCCCGCGATGGGCACGCCCGCGTTGCCCGGTACGCCCGGATCGTTCGGGTTCGCCAGCGGCGCGTACAGGAAGTCCGGCTGGGTTCGCAGCCCGGCCTGTTCCAGTTTCACGGCGAACGCCCGGTCGTCCGTGCCGGCCGGTGTGAAGGCCAGCCGCACGCCGTCCGTGACGGTCTGCGTCACCACGCCTGACAGGGTCGTGACCGCCTGGGCACTCAGGGTTCCACCGCCCAGCAGCAGCACCCGCCCCGGCACGTGCGGCGCCGTCCAGTCCGGTGCGCCCACCGCTGCGGCCGGAACGGCCTGCACCTGCACAGCCGCGCCCGCCGTCTGCTGGGCGCAGACAGGGCCGGGCGCGGGTACGGGGGGGGCCGGCGGGGCGTCACTGCTCCCGCAGGCCGACAGCAGCAGCGAGGCGGTCACAGCACACAGCAGGGGCACAGGCAGACGCATACCCCAGCGTATAGACCCCCGGCCTGACGTGGGTCTGAACGGCCTCCATCAACCCTGAACGTCACTCCCGCCGCCGGTCAGTGAACGCGCACACCCTTCGTCAGCGGTTGCTTCTGCACCCACTTCACGAACTTCTGCACTTCATCACGCGCCAGAATCGCTTCCACGGTGTTCAGCTCGTTTGCGAGCTGCGAGTTGCTGAACGTCTTACTCAGGAACCCCTGGCAGGCCGCGCACATCTTCACGGTGGGAATCTCGCCCAGTTTCACGCCCTGCCGCCGCCCCTGCGATTTGGGGACGAGGTGATGATCCGTCATCTCCCCTTCCCGCCCGCACAGTACGCACACGTCCAGCGGAACCGTGCGCGTGTCCTCGACCCAGCTCGCCTGCTCCCGATCCTTACGACCCATGACGGCACCATAGCGCAGGTAGAACGCACGTCCGGTACACACACCACATGACCAGTTCGCCCCTGAAGAAACTCAGCGAGGCCGAATACCTGAGCAGCGAACCACTCAGCCCCCACCGCCGCGAGTACGTGGACGGCTTCGTGTACACCCTCCCCGCCGACGCCCCCACCGCGCAGGCCGGAGCGACCAGCCGACACGGCACGGTCGCCACGAACCTCGTCGCCGCCCTGCACGCCCCCGCCCGGCGCATCGGGTGCCGCGTGTACGCCAGCGACATGCGCGTCCGCATCCCCACCCAAGGCACCCGGTACTACTACCCCGATCTGCTGATCACCTGCGAGGACATCCCGGACGACGCCCGCTCCACGAATGCCCCGCGCCTGATCGCAGAGATTCTCAGCGACAGCACGCAGGACACCGACCGCCGCGAGAAACTCTGGGCATACCAGCAACTCCCCAGCCTCCAGGGGTACCTGCTGGTGGACACCAGCGTCCGCGCCGCCCGCCTCTACACCCGCACCGGCACCAGCTGGAACGAGGACTACGTGGAAGGAACGGGAACGCTGACGCTGCCGTGCGCGAACATCAGCGTTTCATTGCACGAGATATACGAGGGGACAGCGCTGTAACGCCGCATTGCTTCAAAAAGGCAAACCAGTGTCCCTGTTTTCCGCAACACTGGACGGTTCATTTTCATTTAATGATTCCGTGTCAGGGTCATCTAATACTTCAAGAGACCTTAAAAAACTATTGAGATGAAAAGAATATTTATCCGGTCTGATTCCGGCTCGTATATCATTTCTAATACCGTAAAGCCCTTTAAGAAACGCCCTCTGAGCTATGCTGAAATCTGCGTATTTAACTCCCACAGCCGAGTTAGATTTTTCCAAGGCCAGGCTCTTAATGTGCCTCAGCATCTCCCGGTTTTGATTTACAAGCTCATTTAAGATCGGCTCTATTGATTCCGTCGACTGCTCTTCTATTTGGGGCTCTTGGATTGATATTACATATTTTCTAGCGTGATTTAATTCTTCGGTAAATTGGGGATAAACCATCTCAAACAGGTCAATTAGAGCAGCGTCATCAATTCTTCTCTCGCCCATAGAGTTATTAATAGACTTAATCAGCTTAAAAATATCGTCCTTATCATTTTCGGTATACTGAAAAATACTCATAAGAGGGTTGCTACCCTTAACTTCCGACCCCTTCAGATCAAACATAAACGCGCTAACCCTGGTGTCGGGGCCGCTATCAAATCTTTTGGATATTACACCAGCTTCAAAATAAAGCCAAGGCTTATTTACATTATCCGATGTCATGATTATTAGTCCAAAGGATGATTGATTCAGATTCGACAATATCTCTTCCAATCCTTTTGTTCCCTTCTCAATATTTTCAGAAGATACAAAGGGTTCACTCCCCTGGATCATCATTCTCAGATATTTCCGAAATACAAGGGCCACTTGACGACTCGCTTCGCCTGACCAGCTTAGAAATACTTTCACGCGAGTAATCTAACAGGAGAAAGGCATGCCCGCTCACGGACATGCCTCTTTTTACGACGATGCTTAGGCTTTGACTTCGTTGCTCTTGGCGAGAATGCCGCGGAGCACGGTCTGGAGGATGCCGCCGTTCTTGTAGTAGTCGATTTCGACGGGGGTGTCGATGCGGCACTGGACGGTGATGGTGCGGCTCTGGCCGTCGGCGGTGGTGATCTTCACGTCGACGTCCTGGCGGGGTTTGAGGTCGCCGGGGAGGATGACGTCGAACGTCTCGTCGCCGTTGATGCCCAGGCTCTCGGCGGTTTCACCGTTCTTGTACTGCAGGGGCAGGACGCCCATGCCGACGAGGTTGCTGCGGTGGATGCGCTCGAAGCTCTCGGCGATGACGGCCTTCACGCCGAGCAGGAAGGTGCCCTTGGCGGCCCAGTCGCGGCTGCTGCCCATGCCGTAGTCCTTACCGGCGAAGATGACGAGGGGGATGTTGCTGGCCTTGTAGTTGACCGAGGCGTCGTAGATGGAGCTGACCTGTCCGGTGGTGAAGTCGGTGGTGAAGCCGCCTTCAGTGCCGGGGGCGAGCTGGTTCTTCAGGCGGATGTTGGCGAAGGTGCCGCGGGTCATGATGCGGTCGTTGCCGCGGCGGCTGCCGTAGGAGTTGAAGTCCTTGGGCAGGATGCCGCGTTCCGTGAGGAACTTCCCGGCGGGGGTGTCGCTCTTGAAGCTGCCGGCGGGGCTGATGTGGTCGGTGGTGACGGAGTCGCCGACCTTCACCAGGGCGCGGGCGCCCTCGATGCTGACGATGTCGCTGGGGCCACCGGCGAGGTTGTCGAAGAAGGGGGGGTTCTGGATGTAGGTGCTGTCTTCCTTCCAGTCGTACAGCGCGCCCTCGGCGACGGGGATGGCGTTCCAGTCCTGGTTGCTCTTCTCGATGCCGTCGTAGACCTTCTTGAACATGTCGGCGTTGATGGCCTGGTCCATGACCTGCTGGATCTCGGCGGTGGTGGGCCACACGTCGCGCAGGTACACGGGCTGGCCGTCCTTGCCGGTGCCGATGGGGTCGTTCACGATGTCGTTGACGACGGTGCCGGCCAGGGCGTACGCGACGACCAGGGGGGGAGAAGCGAGGTAGTTGGCCTTGATGTGCGGGTTGACGCGGCCTTCGAAGTTGCGGTTGCCGCTCAGGACGCTGGCGACGACGAGGTCACCTTCGTTGATGGCGTCCACGGTGGGTTCGGGCAGCGGGCCGCTGTTGCCGATGCAGGTCATGCAGCCGTAGCCGACGGTGTTGAAGCCGATCTGGTCGAGGTACGTCTGGAGGCCGGCGGCCTCGAGGTACTCGGTGACGACGCGGCTGCCGGGGGCGAGGCTGGTCTTGACCCAGGGTTTGCTGTCCAGGCCCAGTTCGACGGCCTTCTTGGCGACGAGGCCGGCGGCGATCAGGACGCTGGGGTTGCTGGTGTTCGTGCAGGAGGTGATGCTGGCGAGCGTCACGGCGCCGTGCCCGATCTTGAGGTCGGTGCCGGTGATGGTGCCCTGGGCACCGAGCTTGTCGGCGGGCAGTTCGAAGCCGCGGGCCTTGACGGGCGCGGTGAGGGCCTCGTTGAAGACGGTGTGCATGCTGGACAGGTCCACGCGGTCCTGGGGGCGTTTGGGGCCAGCCAGGGACGGCACGATGGTGCCCAGGTCGAGTTCGATGGTGTCGGTGAAGACGGGGTCGGGCGTCTCGTCGGTGCGGTACATGCCCTGGGCCTTGTAGTACGCCTCGACGAGTTCGATCTCGGTTTCGAGGCGGCCGGTGCGGCGCAGGTAGCGCAGCGCCTCGTCGTCCACGGGGAAGAAGCCCATGGTCGCGCCGTACTCGGGGGCCATGTTGGCGATGGTGGCGCGGTCGGGGAGGGTCATGTTGCTGAGGCCCGCGCCGTAGAACTCGACGAACTTGCCGACCACGCCCTTGGCGCGCAGCATCTCGGTGACGCGCAGCGCGAGGTCGGTGGCGGTCGCGCCTTCGGGCATGGCGCCGGTGATCTTGAAGCCGATGACTTCGGGCATCAGCATGTAGATGGGCTGGCCGAGCATGACGGCCTCGGCCTCGATGCCGCCGACGCCCCAGCCGACGATGCCCAGGCCGTTGATCATGGTGGTGTGGCTGTCCGTGCCGACGAGGCTGTCGGGGTACACGACGACGCCGTCGTCCTCGGGGCGGCTCTGGACGCCCTTGGCGAGGTACTCCAGGTTGACCTGGTGCACGATGCCCGAGGCGGGGGGCACGACGCCGAAGTTGTCGAAGGCCTGCTGGCCCCAGCGGAGGAACTCGTAGCGTTCGCGGTTGCGTTCGAATTCGAGGGCCATGTTGTTGGCGAGGGCGAAGTCGGTGCCGAACTCGTCGACCTGCACGGAGTGGTCGATGACGAGGTCCACGGGGATCAGCGGGTTGATCTTGCTGGGGTCGCCGCCGAGTTTGACCATGGCGCTGCGCATGGCGGCGAGGTCCACGACGGCGGGCACGCCGGTGAAGTCCTGGAGGATCACGCGGGCGGGCTTGAAGGGAATCTCGACTTCCTCGTTGACGGGTTTCCACCCGGCGACGGTGGCGACGTCCTCGCGGCGCACGTCGTAGTCGTTCGCTTCGCGCAGCACGCTCTCGAGCAGCACCTTGATGCTGACCGGCAGGCGGCTGATGTCATGGCCCTGCTCCTGGAGTTTGTTGAGGTTGTAGTAGTAGAGTTTCTGGCCGCTTTGCGTGGTGAGCGTGTCGCGCGCGCCGAAAAGGTTCATCGCCATGTGTGTTCCTCCTTGCCCGGTTTCGGGCGGTACCTTCATCATACGGGAAGGGTGTCTGAGCGGGCGTTACCGGGGCAGGCACGCGCAGCCGCAGAGCCGTTACCCCCGTGGGGACAACAGGCCAGGTGGAGCGTCGCCCGACCGGCAGACGCCTCTGGTATCGTTCACGGGCATTCTCCCCCCAGCGAGGTTCACCTGCATGAGCGACCCCACCCACCCCACCCAGCTTCAACCGCACGAGCGCGCCCGCCTCTCTGCGCTGGAACAGACCGTCCGTGACGGCCTGCGCGACTTCCGCCGCACCGGTCAGGCGCTGTCCGAGATCCGCGACAACGAATTCTTCCTTGCCACGCACGACTCCTTCGAGGCGTACCTGCAGGACCGCTGGGGCTTCACCGCCCCGCAGGCCGGACGCCTGATCGACGCGGCGGACGTGGCCAAGGTGCTGGAACCGCTGGGCATCCAGCCGAAGAACGAGGCGCAGGCCCGCTCGTACCGCGCCGCCGCGAAGGTCATCGAGGAACTCGAACCCGAACAGCAGCGCGTCATTGCCCGGCTCGTCGAGGCCGCCGCGCCCGACACCCGGCCCGGAGCAGAGGGCGAGACGGACGGAGAGGCCGACCTGCCCTGGGACGTGCCCGCCGCCGAGGTCCGCATCATGGCCAGCGTCGTGAAGAAGATGCAGCCCGACGCCCTGGTCCACCACCCGGACAGCGGCGACGAGGTGCCCTTCGATACCCTGAGCAACCCCGAACGCTTCGAGGTCATCCGCACGCACGTGGACCAGAAGACCCAGGCGTACCGCGAGAAGCAGGAGGCGAAAGCGAACGCCCCGCAGGCCGAGAAGATCAACTGGGCCGACTGGGTGCTGAACACCGCCGCGCAGAACCTCGGGCACGGGCAACGGCTGGAGATCACCGTGGAACCCGACGGGAGCGGCGCCGCCCGCGCCGTCGCCCGCATCGTGGACGGGGGCACCGGCGAGGTCCTCTCCGCCGGAGCCGGCGCGGTCACGCTGAAGAAAGCCGTGCTGAACCTCGCCGCCGAACTGAAGTAACGCCGCGCCGAGCCGGCCCGTATCCTGCGGGTATGTCCTCCACGCTGATCACAGACCGGCCCGGTTTCACACCCATGATCGCCCGACTGATCGGCATGATGACGTACACGCGCGAGACGACCCTGGAGGCCGTGCAGGGCTGGACGATCAAGGAACTGGACCTGATCCCGGACGGGCACGCGAACAGCGCCGGGATGCTGCTGGCGCACATGGCGGCGGTGGAACGCATCTACCAGCTGATCAGTGACGGTCACCCGCACCCGGACAGCGCGCTGGAAGCCCACCACTGGCCGGGCCTGAACCTCGGCCAGCAGGGCCGCGCGGAGCTCCGGGGGCGGCCCCTGCGGCACTACCTGGAGGAACTGGCCCGGGTGCGCGCCGGGACGCTGGAACTCCTGGCCGCGCGGGACGACGCGTGGCTGGACGAACCGCTGCCACTGTGGGGCGGCACGGGAAACCGGCATTTCATGTGGTTCCACGTGTTCGAGGATGAGCTGAGCCACCGCGGCCAGCTGCGGCTGCTGCGGCGGCACCAGCCGGGGTTGCAGGGGCTGGGCCTGACGGGCGCGTGGCTGGAACCGCTCGCGGAGGGGCGCGGCGTGCGCTGCCGCGTGGCGCATGAGGGCAGTCCGGCCGAACAGGCAGGCCTGCGCGGCGGGGATGAGATCGTGGCGATTGACGGCCTGGACGTGCAGGACGTCCACTTCCACGAGTTGCGGCTGGGCGCCGCGCCGGGCGTGAGCAGCACCTACCGCGTGCAGCGCGGGCCGGACACCCTGGATCTGACGGTGACGCGGGTGGCGCGGCCCGGGTGAGTGGCCTGGCCGCTGCGCCGTACTGACCGTGCGTGTCTGTCATACGGACTCGGATTGAATGGTCTTTGCAGCCCATTCAATCCGAGCGGATGCGAGTAGGAGAGAAACGGATTCCGGACGTGGAGTTGGCAGATCGGTGGTGTTCCGATCCGTCAACGAAATAGACGGAATCCGTATCATCCCTGCCTGCCGCTCCCGCTCCGGTGTTCGCGGACGGGTGTGCCGGGGCGCCGCTTCCGCCGCCGGTGGGGGCGGGCGGCTGTCCGGGTGGGCATACCTGAGCATTCCGGTGGGTGTTCTGCGTTGAGTTCGGGGGGCGGGGGGAGTAGAATCCCCTTATTGAGAATCCTTCCTATTAAGGAGGGTCGTTCCTCTCCCCCACCCCGGAGGCTCCACTTGACCACCCAGACCCTCACCCACCCAGGCGCCCGGCCCGAGCCGCGCTTCACGCTGACGCCCGAACTGCGCCGCGCCGTCACCCTCACCACCCTGACCCTGGCTGGCCTGCTCGTCGGCCTGACCGGGCAGTCCCTCCTGCACCTCCCGGCCCTGCAGTGGGCGGGCTACGTCACGGCCTTCGTGGCAGGCGGCATTCCCGCCGGGCGGCAGGCGCTGCATTCCCTGTTCGTGCAGCGCAAACTGGACGTGGACCTGCTCATGGTGCTGGCCGCACTGGGCGCCGCGAGCATCGGACAGGCGGCGGACGGCGCGATCCTCCTCTTTCTGTTCAGCCTGAGTAACACCCTGCAGGACTGGGCGATGGGCCGCACCTCCAGCGCCATCCAGGCCCTGATGAACCTGAACCCCGAGGGCGCCACCGTCCTGCGTGGCGGGCAGGAGAAATGGTGCGAACTGGGCGACATCCGCATCGGGGACATTCTGGTCGTGCGGCCCGGCGAGCGCATCGCCGCCGACGCCCGCGTGACGCGCGGCCAGACCAGCGTGGACGAGAGCCCCATCACGGGCGAGAGCGCCCCGGTGGATAAGGCGCCGGGCGCGGAACTCGCCTCCGGGACCGTCAACCTGAACGGCAGCGTGCAGGCGACCGTGATCCGCCCGGCGGGCGAGAGCACCCTGGCGCGGCTGGTGGGCCTGATGGAGCAGGCGCAGACGCAGAAGAGCCGCACCGAGAGCCTCACCGAACGCTGGGAGAGCCCCTACGCCCTGACGGTCCTGCTGGCCGTACCCGCCGTGTACGCCCTGCTCCGGTACGGGTCCGGCCTGAACGTGGACGACGCGTGGTACCGCGCCATGACCTTCATGGTGGTCGCCAGTCCCTGCGCGGTCGTGATCAGCACCCCCGCCGTGATGCTCTCGGCCATGGCCGCCGCCGCGCGTGGGGGCGTGCTGTTCAAGAGCAGCGCCGCCATGGACGCCCTGGCGGGCGTACAGACGGTCGCGTTCGACAAAACCGGCACGCTGACCCAGGCCCGCATGACCCTGACCGCCGTGCACGCGGATGACGAGGGGCAGGCGCTGGCGCTGGCCGCCGGACTGGAGGCGCACAGCGAGCACCCCATCGCGCAGGCCATCGTCACCGCCGCCCGGGAACGCGGCGTGAACCCACGGACCGTCACGGACGCCCAGGCGATTCCCGGGCACGGCATCGAGGCCCGCCTGCCGGACGGGCAGGTCGCGTGGGCGGGGAACGTCCGCCTCGCGCAGCGGCAGGGCGCCACGCTGGACGCCGCGCAGCAGGCGGCCCTGAGTGACCTGGGCGCGCGCGGCAGCAGCAGCGTCATCGTGGGCGTCGGCCCGCGCGTGACTGGCGTGATGGGCGTGGCGGACGCCCTGCGGCCCGACATCCGCGCCGCGCTGGACGCCCTGAAGGCCAGCGGCGTCTCGCACCGGGTCATGCTCACCGGGGACCGCGAGGAGGTCGCCCGCACGGTGGCCGCCGAGGTGGGCCTCAGCGAGTACCGCGCGGGCCTGCTGCCCGAGGACAAGCTGCGCCTGATCGGCGAGCTGCCCGGCCCGGTCGCCATGGTCGGGGACGGCGTGAACGACGCGCCCGCCCTGGCCCGCGCGGACCTGGGCGTGGCTGTCGCCTCGGGCACCGACGTCGCCATCGAGAGCGCGGACGTGGTCCTGATGCGCAGCGACCTCGGGAAGCTGGCCGGCGCGGTGCGCCTGGCACGGGACGCGCGGCGCACCGTGATCACGAACCTGCTGTTCGCGTTCGGCGTGATCCTGATCGTCGCGCCGCTGGCGGTGGCCGGAAAGGTGCCGTTGCCGCTGGGCGTCATCGCGCACGAGGGCGGCACGGTGTTCGTGGTGTTCATGGGCCTGCGCCTGCTGCGCCACCGCCTGTAGGCGGGATGCAGCACGAGGGGCGCGGGAGGCAGCGGGGCACCGCGCCCCTTAAGGTTCCCGCAGGTCACGGCACATCCCGGCGCCGCCCACGCCACCGACGCTGAGCGTCAGAGTTCACCGGAGGCTCGCATGAACCTGAACCCCACCCGCCGATCCCTGCTGCCCCGCCTTCTGCTGGGCCTGCTGGCCCTGTTCGTGCTGATCCAGTTCGTGCCCTACGGCCGGGCGCACGCCAACCCCACCGTGCAGACCCGGCCGAAATGGGATGACCCGCGCACAGAGGCGCTGTTCACGCGGGCCTGCGCCGACTGCCACAGCCACGCGACCGTGTGGCCCTGGTACAGCCACGTGGCGCCCGTCTCGTGGCTGGTGCAGCGGCACGTGGACGAGGGCCGCAGCAGATTCAACGTGAACGTGCCGGGCTTCGGACGTGAAGCGGACGAGGCGGCCAGCGAGGTCCGCAGTGGCGGCATGCCGGAACCCACCTACCTGCCCCTGCACCCCACCGCCCGTCTGAGCGCGCCGGAGAGGGAACAGCTCGCGGCGGGCCTGGAAGCGACCTTCGGCAGCCGGGGCGGGGGCCGCTGAGCAGACGCGGGCCGCGCCGTAAGGTCTGGTGAACGCGGTCCCCACCCGGTGCCAGCCGGCGGGGGCCTACGCTGGGCAGTGACACACTTCAATCCAGCACAGGCCCCGCGCGGGCGGGGCAGGAGGCAGCAGCATGGGAGAAGGCAGACCGAACGGGCAGGCGCACGCCAACGTCTCACAGGACACCATCAACGACCAGGGGCAGTGGAACACCGGCACGCCCAAGAACCCAGGTGACGCCATCACCGAGGGGCAGTACACCGGGGTCAGCGACGCGAACGCCGGCGCCGGGGACAGCACGTCGCCCGCCGGGCAGGTGAGCAGCACCACCGACCCGCGTGCAGCCGAGAACACCGGCACGGACGCCAACCCCAGCACGTACGGCGGTATGAAGGACGGACTGCCGGCCAGCGGGGCCGCCACGAACCCCGAGAAGACCGTGGACGGCAACGAGGGCAGCTGACCTGGTTTAAAGCGCCTGGACTTCCGGGCGTTACCCGGGGAAGCCCAGCAGGACGTGTTCGGCACTGAAGCCGGGGCCCATGGCGCTCAGCAGGGCCCGGCCCGCCGGGGCGCCGCGCAGCACCTCGGCCAGCACGAACAGCACGGTGACGCTGCTCATGTTCCCGTACTGCCGCAGCACGCGGCGGCTGCTGTCGAGCGCCCCGGCGGGCAGCGACAGGGCCTCCTCGTACGCGGCCAGCACCTTCACGCCGCCCGGATGGACCACGAAGGTGTCCACGTCCTCGCGGCTCCAGCCGTGCGCGGCCAGGGCGTCCTCGACATTGCCGCGCATCATGCCGCGCACCAGGGTGGGAATGTCGCGGCTGAACCGGACCTTCAGGCCCTCGTCGACCACGTCCCAGCCCATGATGTCCTCGCTGTCCTCGATCAGGGTGGAGTACGCGCCGTGCAGGTGCGCCAGCGCGGGCGGCCCCGGCACGTCCGGCGCGGTCAGGACCAGGGCTGCGCCGCCATCCGCGAACAGGGCGGTCCCCACGAAGTTGCTGCTGGACTCATCCCCCCGGACCAGGGTCAGGCTGCACAGTTCCACCGCCACGAACAGCACCCGCCGGAAGCCCGCACGGACCAGGTCGGCGGCGCGGGCCAGTCCGGCCGCGCCGCCCGCGCAGCCCAGCCCCCAGATGGGCACGCGGACCGCGTGACGGTTCAGGCCCAGCGCGCCGATCAGGTCGGCGTCCAGGCTGGGGGTGCTCAGGCCGCTGGTGTTCACGACCACCACGGCGTCCACGTCCTGCGGGGTCACCTGCGCCTCGGCGAGGGCCTGCGCCGCCAGCCGGCGGGTCAGGGTGCGGGCCTCCTCGATGAACACGGCGTTCTTCTCCCCGAACCCCCGGGGGCTCAGGTACCACGCCAGGGGCCGCGCCAGCGCCCGCGAGTCGATCTGCGCGTTCCCGAACACCTCCAGCAGGCCGGGGCGGGCCGCCATGCGGGGAAAGAGGGTGCGGGCCGCGGCCTGCACGTCGGACTGCGCGGTCAGGTGCGGCGGCGTGCCCGTCACCAGGGAACGGAGGGCTGGCAGGGGGGGAACGGACATGCGGGCATTCTGCCGTGCCCACGCGCCGCGTAACCGTGCGCCTTCCCCCTTCCGGTTCCCGGCGACCTTGGCCGGACCTTCAGAGGTCACGCCCGCCCCCGGGGCGGGCCGGAACGCCGCCAGACAGCACCGGCACCGCACCGGTCACGGGGGGGCTCTCCTTCACGGCCAGCAGAAGCGGAAGCTGGCAACCCGGCGCAGCGCCCGGGTTGCCAGCGGAACAGACGGCAGTCCTGATCAGTCCTGGCGGGGCTGGTTGGCCCATTCCTGCTTCCCGACCTCGTCGAGCGCGCGGAAGTCCTCGTCGGTCAGGGTCAGCCCGGCGGCGGCCACGTTCTCCTCGAGGTGCCTGACCTTGCCGGTGCCGGGAATGGGCAGCATGACGGGGCTGCGGCGCAGCACCCAGGCCAGCGCGACCTGCGAGGGACTGGCGTTCAGGCGGGCGGCCAGGTCGGCCAGCACGCTGCCCTCGCGGGCGAGGCTGCCGGCGGCCAGCGGGAACCAGGGCATGAAGCCGATGTTCTCACGCTCGCAGTAGTCCAGCACGTCCTCGCTCTTGCGGTTCACGAGGTTGTACAGGTTCTGCACGGTGGACACCGGGAACACGCGGCGGGCCGCCTCGATCTCCTCGACCGTGACCTCCGAGAGCCCCGCGTGCCGGATGACCCCCTCGTCCATCAGTTCCTTGATGGCCGCGAACTGCTCGTCACGCGGCACCTTCGGGTCGATGCGGTGCAGCTGCCACAGGTCGATGCGGTCCACGCCCAGACGGCGGCGCGACAGGTGCGCCTGCTGCTTGAGGTACTCGGGCCGGCCGACCGGCGGCCAGATGTTCGGACCGGTGCGGGTCAGGCCGCCCTTGGTGGCGATCACGACCGTGTCGTAGGGGTGCAGCGCCTCGCGGATCAGTTCCTCGCTGACGGCCGGGCCGTAACTGTCGGCCGTGTCGATCAGGTTCACGCCGATTTCCGGCAGGCGCCGCAGGGTCGCCAGCGCGCCCTCACGGTCGGCCGGGTCGCCCCAGACGCCGTCGCCCGTGACGCGCATGGCGCCGAAACCGAGGCGGTTGACGCTGAGGTCCCCGCCGATCTTGAAGGTGCCGCTCGCGGCGGCGTTGGGGTTGGATTCGGTCATGGTCTTGCCCTCCAGGGAGGCATTCTGCGCCGCGTACCCGCGCCCCGTGTGGCAGTTTCCTCAAGGGAGGGTGAAGCCCAGTACGGGCGGGGTGCCTGACTTCAGCTTGGTGGGGGCGCGGCACCGCGCAGGGCGACCCAGTAGCTGTCCAGCGTCTGCTGTCCCAACGGTGTGATGCGGTAGCTGGTCACGGGTACCTTGCCCCGGAAGGCCTTGTGCACCTTCAGGTACCCGGCGTCTTCCAGCTTGGTGGCGTGGCTGCTCAGGTTGCCGCGGCTGAGGCCCAGCGCAGCTTCCAGGTATTTGAACTCCACCTCCTGCGCGCCCGCCAGTACGCTCATGATGGCCAGACGGACGGGTTCATGAATCACGCGGTTCAGGCCCAGCAAGGCGTTCAGGGAGGGGGGGGCGGGCGGCAGCGCGGCGCTCACGGGAGGTGGCTCAGGCCCAGGCGGGCGCGCAGGTCACGCAGGTCGGCGGCCACCTGCCGGGCCTGCACGTGCTGCGTCCACCCGAGCCAGATCAGCCCCAGGGACAGTGCGGCGGTGACGGCCCATTGCGCGGTGACCCGCCAGCTATCCGTGAAGTCGGTGTGACCGCCGATGAGCGCCCCACACAGCAGCAGACCGAGGCCCACGGTGCGGGTATCGGCGCGGCCCGTCAGGCGGACGGTTCCGGTCAGGGCGAGCAGCAGAGCCAGGCCGGACGGCAGGGCAAGGGGAGCCAGGGCGGGGAAGGCTGACCCGATCAGCCCGGTGCGTTCAGCCAGTAGCGCGAGCAGCGTGCCTGACCCCGCACCGGCCAGGAGCCCCCAGACGAAGCCACGCTGGGAGCGGGCCTGTTCGGTCACAGCCCCGAGGGTCTGGTACTGACGCCGCGTCAGGCGCACGACGATTACGAAACCTGCGCTGACAGCGGCAGCCCACAGCATCAGCGCGGGGGCGTTCAGGTCGGCGCGGGCCAACAGATAGGTCAGGGGGAGGGTCACGGCGCCGTACAGGTGACCCAGCCCCAGCGCGGAGGCCGAGTAACGACTGTAACGGGCGGTCAGATCCTGAAGGCGGGCATAGTCGGCGGGGTCAGGGTGGTGAGCCGTCACGCACACCCTCCCCTGCGCCCGGTATGCGCGGCCCACGGGGCGCACAGGGCGACGAGCAAGCCGCTCAGGAGCAGCGGGGTCTGGGTGGTCAGGAGTCCCATGGCGAACAGCAGGGCGTTCAGGCCCAGCAGGACGCCGGCGGGGCGGGAGCGGGAGGCAGTGGCGATCAGGAGTCCGGCACCTGTGATCACCCACATCCAAGTCGTGACACCGAATCCCGTCTGGTGGACGGTGCCGAGGGTCGCCAGGGTCAGCAGTGGAATCAGGGCCCGGCGTCCCTCCAGCGCGGTCATCTGCCAGGAGGTGGGCCTACGGAACGGTGGGGGACGGTGCGGCATGCACTCAGTTTGCACTGCAAACCAGTTTGGCACAAGCAGGTCTGAAGAATCCTCTCGCCTCTATCGGCTGGACCCGCTGCCACTTCCGGCTTATCTCAGGGCACCCTCTGACCCAGCGTCGTCCGGTTCCGGCACGTCGCAGGTGTCGCGGGACACGAACTGCGACAGGCGTTTGCGGTGGCGGCTGCTCCAGTCGATGCTGGGCCGCGCCTGCTCGGGCGGCAGGTAGCCCAGGCGGTACACGGCCATCAGTTCCAGTTCGGGTGGCACGCGCAGCAGTTCCCCGATCGCCTGCCACTGCCGGGGGATCTCCATGGGCGTACTGACGAACTGGATGCCCATGCCGAGCGCACCCACGGCGTTCCAGATGTTCTCGATGGCGGCGCCCAGCCCGAACACGCTGTAGAAGCCGCTGAGTTCGCCGGGCCGGTACTCCTCGCGGTCCAGCAGCGCGGCCAGCAGCAGTGGGCTGCCCGCCACGAGCCGGCGGTTGTCCTCACCGAGTTTCCTCGGCACGCCGAGTTGCCGCATGACCTTCAGGCCCGCGTCACTGAAGATCTGGCGCGTGAAGGGCCGCAGCGGGCCGGGCAGGTGGTCGATGTGGATGCCGTCGCGCCGCTCGTCCATCTCGGCCTCACTGAAGCGGAAGTAACGGCGGTACCGTTCGAAGAACACGCCGGCCTCGATCAGTTCGGTCATGCTCTCGCCGCTGATCTGCGCGATGCGGGCGATCGTGTCCGGGTTCTCGATCAGCACGAAGCGCCACGGCTGCGAGTTGAAGTGGCTGGGCGCGGCCTGCGCGGCGCGCATCAGGACGTGCTGGTGCTCGCGGCTGACCGGGTCCGGGCGGAACGGGCCGTTGGTGGTGCGGCGGTTCAGCATCCCGCGGATCAACGCCGCGTCCGGCGCGGCCATCCGCTGCAGGGCCGCCTGAACGGCGTGTTCTGGGGTGGAGTCGGCGGGGCTCATGCCGGTCAGCTTAGAGCACCCGGCCTCAGCGGAGCGGCAGCGGCCACGCGAGCAGCGCGCCGGACAGGAACGCGGCGGCGCAGGCCAGCGCCCGCTGCCAGTGGTCGGCGCGGCCGGGCCGGGTGCGGGGCATCCGCAGCAGCAGGGTCAGCGCCGGCAGCAGCGCCCAGGCGGCCGCGCCCGCCCGCCACGCCAGCCCCGCGCTGACGGTCACGCCCGCGCACACCAGGAAGAACAGCAGGTGATGGGCGCGGCGGTCCACGCCCCGCCGGCCGAGTTGCAGGGACAGGCCCAGCAGGAGCAGCAGCACGAGCAGCGCGCCGGTGCCGAGCAGGGTCCACTGGTGCGGCGTCATACCCGGTCACCATAGCGGTCCACCGCTCCGCGGAAGGCGGGGCGCATGACAGATGCCCTGCGCGGGCCGGTGTAGGGTCAGGGCATGTGCGTCCCCCTTCCCGCCGCCCCGCTGCCCACCGGCCGGCGGTCTCACGCGCTCCTGACCGCCGCGCTGTGCGCCGCGCTGCTGAGCGGCTGCCGGCCCGGCCCGCAGGGAGCGAACGCGGAGGACCTCGTGGGACGGGTGCTGTTCACGGCGGCCGGGTCCTTCGACGCGCAGTCCGGTCAGAAGGCCCGCATTCCTGGCGGGCTGCGCCGGGCCGTGTGGGACCAGGAGCCGAAAATGCCGCTGGACGCCCGGCGCGTCACCATCCAGTACGACAGTGACGCGCGTCCGATGACCTGGATGCTGGACATCGAGGCCCCGGCCTTCACGGCGCGGGACGTGGCCGGCCCGGACGCCCGGCCGGTGCCGACCGCGCAGGGCGGGGCGCTGCGGCCCGCGGCGTCCTCCCGCCTGCGCGACGCGCTGGTCATCACGCGCCCCGGCGGGCTGAAGATCCTGACCCGCAGCTACGCCACGCAGGTCGAACCGGCCCTGCTCGGCGCGTTCCAGCCGGTCCGCTGAGCCGAAGCGCCCGGGCGGTCAGCGGACGGCGTTACGGCCGGCGCGTTTGGCCTCGTACAGGGCGCTGTCGGCGCGGCTGAACAGGGTCATGGCGTCGTCCTGCGCGCCCCGGTAGCTGGCGACCCCGAAACTGGCGGTGACCGGCAGGCCCGCGACCGGTTCGCCCGCCACCTCCTGCCGCAGGCGCTCGGCCACGGCGTAGGCGTCCGTGCCGGAGACGCCGGGCAGCAGCACGATGAATTCCTCGCCGCCCCAGCGGCCCACGACGCCGCCCCCGCCGCTCACGCTGCGGCGCAGGCGTTTCCCGAAGGCGCGCAGCACGTCGTCCCCGGCGGCGTGCCCGTGCCCGTCGTTCACGCGTTTGAAGTGGTCGATGTCGGTCAGGATGATGCTCAGGGCCGTGCCCATGCGCTGCGCGGCGTCGCGCGCCCGCTCGAATTCCTCCTCGGCGGCGCCGCGCCCGTACACCTCGGTCAGGGCGTCCAGCCGCGCGGCGCGCAGGCGACGGGTGTCCTCGTGGTGTTCGTCGAGGTTCTGCTCGATGAACGCCGTGAGGAGGTACGCGAGCAGCCCGGTCGTGCCGATGGCGAGGCTGGCGGTGATCCAGTCCACGAGGTTCGGCGGGTCCACCGGGCCGTTGGCGACGACGCTGACGATCATGCCGACCACGCTGACGATGTTCACGGTCGTCCCGATGCGCGCCCCGAACACCAGGTACGACACGAGCACGTTCAGCATCAGCCACAGTGTCAGGTGCATGGGCATGGCGCCCCAGGCGATGGCGCGCGGAATCTCGAGAAGCGCCACCAGCAGGTACCCCACGGTGCTGAACGTGTAGATCTCCCGCAACCGGTGAGGCCAGATCAGCGTGCCGATCACGGTCACCAGCGGCACCAGGGTCGCCCAGTACTTCGGGGTCTGGTACGCGCCGGGAAAGGGGCCGGGCGGGTCGATCAGGGCGGTCAGCAGGGCGTACAGCAGGTAGGCGCTGCTGGCGATGCACACCGCGGACAGGCGGCTGCGCTGAAGACGTTGCGGCAGGGAAGTCATGGGCGGGTCCCTCCGGCGGACGGACAGAAACGGGTGGGCAGATGCGGTTGGATGGGCGCGGGCGGAAGGGCAGCGGGGGCCTGTGCGTGACCTGGCATTCGCCCGCGGCGCGGGTCCGCGCCCCCCGGCTGATGTGGAGAGCGCCCCGACCAGGTACTGACCAGCCGGGGCGCCGCTCGGTGGGTAAAACTCAGGCGAGCAGTTCGCCCTCGGCGAAGAACAGGCCGAGTTCGCGCGCGGCGCTCTCGGGGCTGTCGCTGCCGTGCGTGACGTTCTCGCCCATGCTGGTGGCGAAATCCGCACGGATGGTACCGGGAGCGGCGCTGGCGGGGTTGGTCGCGCCCATCATGGCGCGCCAGCCGGCAATGGCGTTCTCGCCTTCCAGGGCGATGGCGACCACGGGGCCGCCCGTGATGAAGTCCACGAGTTCACCGAAGAAGGGGCGCTCCTTGTGCTCGCCGTAGTGGGCTTCGGCCGTCTCGCGGGCGATGACCATCTGCTTGAGACCCACGACGCGGTAGCCCTTGCGCTGGATGCGCGCCAGGATTTCAGGGGTGAGGCCACGGCGGACGCCGTCGGGTTTGATCATGGCAAAAGTACGTTCCATAGCGTCCCGGAGAATAGCAGGCGGCAGGGCGCCGCGCGTGGACCCGCGCGGATTACCCCCACCGCTGGACCCAGCACAGCCCGGGCGGGGGTCGGCACAACATGTCTGGACCACGTACAATGCTACGGTGACCCACGTTTCTCACTCTCGCCCCTCTGGGGACGCTTCACGCATCGCGCTGATCGCCTGCGCGGTTGCGGTCGCGGGGATGCTCCTCGCCCCACTGGCCACCCTGGGCCGCGGCTTCAGCGCAGACGCCGTGCTGCTGCACCTGAGCGGTTCAGTCATGAATCTCTCCGCCGATCAACAGGCGCCGCTTCCGCCGACCGGGACCATCGTCACGCTGGCCTGGGCCACGCTGGCGATGATGGTCGCCACGCTGGTCGGAGCGCTGCGCCGCCAGAACTGGTTCTGGATCACGGGCCTGCTGGGCTTCGCGCTGGCCGTCGCGGCGGTCGTCACGCTGGGCAACAGCATCGAGGAGCAGACGGCGCGCGTCATGGCCGACAGCGTCCTGCGGCCCGGCGCCAAACGCCAGCTGCGCAACTACTACGCCAGCGCCGGCATGAACCTCGGCCTGTTCCTCCCGGCACTGGCCGGCCTGATCGCCGCCGGTGCCGGCCTGAGCGCCCGCGACTGGTGGTGGCAGACCTTCAACCGCATGCGCGGCCTGCTGGTGCCGGTCGCGGCCATCGGCCTGGCGATCCTGGTGGGAGCGCTGGTGGTTCTGGTCGTGCAGCCCGCCATCAACCGCAGCGGCGCGCCCCTGAGCCTCTGGAGCGGCTGGCTGGCCAAGGCGGACATGGTGTACTTCGTGTACTCCACGCTGTTCGCGCCGGTCACGGCCCTCAACCCGCTGCTGGACAGCCTGAAGCTCGCCACGCCGCTGATCTTCACCGGCCTGAGCGTGGCCTTCGCGTTCCGCACCGGGCTGTTCAACATCGGCGCGCCGGGCCAGCTGACCATGGGCGCCATCGGCGCGATGCTGGTCGGCGTGTACGCCCCGGCCAGCCTGGGCTGGGCACTGCTGCCGCTGTCCGTGCTGGCTGCCGCGCTGGGCGGCGCGCTGTGGGGCGCCATTCCGGGCGTGCTCAAGGCGCGGTTCGGGTCCAGCGAGGTCATCAACACGATCATGCTGAACTACGTGGCGTCCGCCATCTTCATCTTCATGATCGGCAACGACAAGTTCCCGTTCCTGGGCCGCGAGTACTCCCTGCCCTTCAAGGCCGAGGGCTTCGAACCCCGCAGCCAGGAACTGCAGCAGGCCGCGCAGCTGCGCCCGCTGCTGAGCGTCCTGAACGTGGGCTCCAACGGTGCGGTCGCCATCAGCGTCGGGCTGCTGGTCGCCGCCGCCGCGTTCTTCGGTGCGCGGCTCGCGCTGCGCCGCCAGCGGAACCGCACCCTGATCGCCGCGGCCGCCGCGCTGGTCCTGGGCGCCCTCACGTGGCGGATCGGCATTCCGGTCAGCGTGACCGGCAGCCAGCTCAACGGCGCGTTCCTGATCGCGCTGGTGTGCGTGGCGCTGTTCGGCACGCTGATGTGGCGCACCGCGACCGGCTACGCCCTGCGCGCCGTGGGCCTGTCGCCCAAGGCCGCCGAGTACGGCGGGATCAGCGTGGCGCGCGGCACCATCCTGGCCATGACCATCGCCGGGATGTTCGCCGGTCTGGCCGGCACGCACTACGTGAACGGCGGCGCGCTCGACGAGTACCGCCTGAAAGGCAACATGCCCGTGAACGTCGGCTTCGACGGCATCGCGGTCGCCCTGATGGGCCAGAGCACTCCGGCCGGGGTGGTGGCGGCCAGCGTGCTGTTCGGCACCATCGACACCGGCGGCATCGACGTGGACCAGAAACTCGACACCATCAACCGCGACATCGTGACGGTCCTCAAGGCCCTGATCGTGCTGTTCATCGCGGCCGGCGGGTTCCTGAGCCGCCGCGTGACCGACCCGCCGCCCCCCGCGCTGCTGGCCTCCGCGAAGGCCGGGCCCGGCGCGCCCTCCCTGGACGGCACCTCGGCCGCGCACCTGGAACGCAGCACGCCCCTCCCCAACGTCGGTCAGAACCCCGAGCACACCCGGGACGGTGACAAATGAATCTTCTCGAGCAACTGTTCACGACCGCCTTCCTGGTCACCTTCATCCGCTCCGTCGTGCCGCTGCTGCTGACCGCGCTGGGCGGCCTGTTCAGCGAACGCAGCGGCGTCGTGAACATCGCCCTGGACGGCCTGATCATCTTCGGTGCGCTGGCGGGCGCCGTGTCCACCAAACTGCTGGAACCCTCGCTGGGCGCCGCCGCGCCCTGGGTCGGCTGGCTGGCCGGGATGCTGGTCGGCGGCCTGATCGCCTGGATTCACGCGGTGGTGTCCATCAAGTACCGCGCCAACCAGGTGATCAGCGGCACGGCCATCAACCTGCTGGCCACGGGCGTCCCGGCGGTCCTGCTGACCGCGCTGTACGGCGTGTCGAACGAGAGCCCCAAGGTCGAGAACGCCCTGCCGCTGTGGGGCGTCGGGGACCTGAAGTTCTCGCCGCCCGTGTACTTCGCGTTCCTGGCCGTGGCCGCCGCGTGGTACGTGATGTACCGCACGCCGTACGGCCTGCGGCTGCGCGCCACCGGTGAGCAGCCGGGCGCGGCGGCCAGCATGGGCGTGAACGTGCGCCGCATGCGCTACAGCGCCGTGATCCTGTCTGGCGTGCTGGCCGGCACGGCCGGGGTGTTCCTGAGCATCGGGAACCTCGACTCGTACGTGCGGAACATCAGCGCCGGGGGCGGCTTCATCGCGCTGGCCGCGCTGATCTTCGGGCAGTGGAAACCGCTGGGCGTGCTCGGCGCGACCCTGCTGTTCGGCCTGCTGCAGGCCCTGAGCATCGTGCTGGGCGGCGAGGACCTGCTGCCCCCCACGCTGGTGCAGGCGCTGCCGTACCTGATCACCATTCTGGCCCTGATCTTCACCGGCCGCAGCCGCGCTCCCAAGGCCCTGGGCACCCCCTATGAAGGCTGATCCGCTCACCCACCGCCCCCGCCCTCACGGTCGTGGCCGGAACCGTGTAGGGTAACGGTTATGAGCTTTGGCGCCGCGCTGAAACAGGCCCGTGAATCCCAGGGGCTCACCACGCAGGACGTGGCCCTGCGCACCAAGATCCGCGGGGATTACCTCCGGGCACTGGAGGAAGGCAACACCAGCCTGCTGCCCGAACGCACCTTTGCCCGCTCGTACCTGCAACGCTACGCCCGTGAGCTGAGCCTGGACCCGGCGCCGCTGCTGGCGGAGTTCGACCGGAGCGTGCCCGCCTCGGCGGAAATGACGCAGTCCCTGCGCGGCCCCGCGGCGCGGCCTGCGGGCCGCGCCGCCCGGGGCCTGAGCCCCGCGCTGCTGGCCGGCGTGGCGACCGGCGTGATCATCCTGGGTGCCGGCGGGTACTACGCCCTGAGCGCCCTGCGGGCTCCCGCTGCGCCCGCGGCCACCACGGCGGCCGGCGCGGCCACCCCACCCGGTCCGGCTGCCGCGCCGGTCACGACCGTGCGCCTGAGTGTCAGCAGCGTCCCGAACGGGGCGCGCGTGTACCTCGACAACCGCGACCTTGGCGTGACGCCCGTGCAGTCCTTCCCGGTGGACGCCCGCCGGGACGCGCAGCTGCGCGTGGAAGCGCCGGGCCGCACGTCCCTGAAACAGACCGTGGACCTGAGCCGCAGCCGCAACCTGCGCGCGCAGCTGCAGCCCAGCGGTCAGGCCAGCGTGCTGGTGGACCTGAGTACGCCGGTCCCCGCGCCGGCCGGACCAGCGTCAGGCACCTCCACGCCCGCCGCCCCCGCACCGGCGCCCGCCGGTAAGGCCACCACGCCGGCCGCCCCCGGCAAGCCGGCCCAGGCAGTGAACGTGATGTTCAGCGGCGCCTCCTGGACCCGCGTGACCGACGCGGCGGGACGCGTGCTGTACCAGGGCACCCCGCCCGCCGGGACCGTCAAGGGCTTCCCGAAAGGCGTGACCATCCGCACCGGGAACGCCGGGGCCGTGAAGGTCGGCGTGAACGGCGCTGCGCCCGCCCCGCTCGGGCAGGCCGGGCAGGTCGTGACCCGCAGCTTCTGAAACCCGGCGGGACGGGGGGGCGAACGGTGAACGCCGTCGCCCCCCCGTTCCATCCGGGCTGACTGTGATCCGGCCGCCGGTGGTGCGGCGCGCCCGTCGCCGGCCCGGGCCGGTGCCGTACAGTGAAAGGAACGTGACCCCTCTCCCCTCCCCCCGACCGGACATCCTTCCGCTGAACGCCTTCCAGTACGCCTGGCGCAACCCCTGGCTCCGCCTGACCGTCTTCCTGCTGCTCGCATACCTGACGTACCGGCTGGTCGGTCAGATCCGGTCCGTGCTGATCGATTTCGCCGTCGCCTTCCTGATCGCCTACCTGGCCAACCCGCTGCTCAACTGGCTGGAGCGCGGCCGGGTCAAACGCGGACTGGGCGTGTTCTTCGTGGTGCTGGCCTTCCTGGCGCTGCTGGGACTGGCGGGCGTACTGCTGGCGACGATCTCCGGGCAGCTGGTGACCCTGCTGCAGAAACTGCCGGAGCAGATCGGCACCCTGGGAGACACCCTGGACCGCATGACCCGCTGGCTGAGCAACCTGGGCGTGCCGGGCCTGGGCAACACCCGCGCCCAGCTGATCGAGGCGGCCCAGAAGTACGTGCAGAACATTGGTCAGAACCTGATGCCGATCCTGCAGCGGGGCCTGAGTTCCACCGGTTCGATTCTCAGCGGCCTGCTGTCCATCGGGGGGGTGGTCGGGCAGGTGCTGCTGATCCTGCTGCTGAGCATCTACCTGATGCTGGACTACAGCCGCGTGAACGCCACGCTGCTGGGCGTGTTCCCGCGCCCCTGGCAGCCGCGCGTGCTGGAGGTCAGTGACCTGATCGGCACGGCTGTCGGCGGGTACGTGCGCGGCCAGCTGGTGATCGCCACGTTCATCGGGGTGTTCGTGTGGCTGGGACTCACGGTCATCGGCATTCCCAGCGCGGCGGCCATCGGCTTCCTGGCGGGTGCGTTCAACATCGTGCCGTACCTGGGGCCGATCATCGGGGCGCTCCCGGCCATCCTGCTGGCGCTCACGCTGCCCGGCGCGCTGCTGAAAATTCTGGTCGTGGTGGGCATCTTCGTGCTGGCCAACCAGATCGAGGGGAACTTCCTGAGCCCGTACATCCTGTCGCGCACCACTGACCTTCACCCGATCACGGTACTGGTGGCGATCCTGGTGGGTGTGGCGCTGCTGGGCTTCGCGGGGGCGTTGCTGGCCGTGCCGACCGTGGCGCTGGGAAAACTGCTGCTGCAGCGGTACTACTACCCCAGCCGCGTGTACACCGAAGGCCCCTGATACGGACTCGCAGAGCTGCCCCGCAGAGTGGGAGCGAAACGGGGTCCGGGCGTGGCGTTGGTAACCCGGTGGTGTTCCGGGTTGTTACCGAACCAGACGGAATCCGGATGACGCCTCCATTCTCTGCTTCGCAGCGGTTGCGGTCCGTCCTGCCCGTCAACCTTCACTCGCTCTCCTGGGGCGCTTGACAGGTCTGCCCGGCCATACAGCCTGCCTGTTTATGGCACCTGCTTCACAACAGCAGGAACCCCGCCACGGGGGCGGGGTTCCTGGCCTGGGTCCCGGGTGGGATCAGACGAGTTCGATCAGGGCCATGGTGACGCCGTCACCGCGGCGGGTGCCGACGCGCAGGATGCGGGTGTAGCCACCGGGACGCTCGGCGTACTTGGGGGCCACTTCGTCCATGACTTTACGCAGCACGTCGTTGTCGTGGATGTCGCGGGCCACCAGGCGGCGGGCGTGCAGGTCGCCGCCCTTGGCGGTGGTGATCAGTTTCTCGACGTAGGGGCGAAGCTCCTTGGCCTTGGTGAGGGTCGTCTGGATGCGACCTTCACGCAGCAGGGCCGTCGCCTGGGCGCGGGCCAGGGCGGTGCGGCTGCTGCTGTTGCGGTTGAGCTTGCGACCGGATTTACCGTGACGCATGGTGATTCTCCTTTGGGGTCAGTCGGCTCAGTCGCGCAGGGCGAGGCCGAACTGGGCGAGTTGCTGCTTGATTTCGTCCAGGCTGCGCTCGCCGATACCGGGGACCTTCTTCAGGTCGCGGTCGGAGAGGGCGCACAGGGCGTCCACGCTGTCGATGCCTTCTTCCTTGAGGGAGTGCAGCACGCGGGTCGTGAGACCCAGACCTTCGAGGGTCACGCGGGGTGAGTCCATCTCGGCGGGGTAATCGCCGGGGTTCAGGTTCAGCGAGGAGGTCTGGGGGGGCAGGTCGTACACGTTCGGCGCGGCGGGCGCGGGGGTGTAGACCGGCTGCTGGTACTCGGGGGTGGCGGCGGGGAGGGTTTCCACGTTGCCGAACACCGTGAGTTCATCGCGGAGGATCTCCACGCTCTTGTCCAGTGCGTCCTGGGGACTGACGCTACCGTCGGTCCAGACGCGCAGGATCAGGCGGTCCAGGTCGGTCTGCTGACCGACGCGGGTGTTTTCCACGTGGTACGCCACGCGGCGCACCGGGGAGAACACGGCGTCCACCGGAATGGAGTTGATGCGGTCCTTGGTGGCGTGCTTGTCGGCGGGAACGTATCCTTCGCCTTCCTCGACACGCACTTCCATGACCAGTTTGCCGTCCTCTGCGAGGTTGGCAATCACCAGGTCAGGGTTGACGATCTCAGCGTCGCTGGGGACCTCGAAGGCGCTGGCCCGCACGACGCCTTCGCCCTGCGCGCGCAGGGTCAGGGTCTTGGGGCCGCTCGCGTGGAATTTCACGACGAGCTCCTTGAGGTTCAGGATCATCTGGATCACGTCTTCCTTAACGCCAGGAATCGTGGAGAACTCGTGCAGGACGTCCTCGATGTACACGCTGGTGACAGCCGTGCCGGGGATCGAGGACATCAGGATGCGCCGGATGGGGTTCCCGATGGTGACGCCGTAACCGCGCGTGAGCGGTTCCAGGACGAACTCGCCGTAATCGCCGTCCACGCGGGCCTTGAGTTGAGGGCGCTTTTGATCCACTGGGGCCTCCTGATTTAGCGCGAGTAGTACTCGATGATGAAGTTCTCGTTGATGGGAAGGGCGAGGTCTTCACGCGCGGGGAGGCGGGAGAAGGTACCCTTGAAGTTCTCGGCGTCCAGTTCGACCCAGGGGCTGACGCGGCGGCGCTTCTGCGCTTCCATGTTCTCCTGGATGAAGCCGATCTTGCGGCCGAGTTCGGACACGCTGATCTCGTCGCCGATCTTGACGCGGTAGCTGGCGATGTCGACCTTCTTGCCGTTGACCAGGATGTGACCGTGGCCGACGAACTGACGGGCCTGCCGGCGGGTGCTGGCGAAGCCCATGCGGAAGACGACGTTGTCCAGGCGGCGTTCCAGCAGCTGCAGGAACACGGTGCCGGTCACGCCGGGAACGTTGGCCGCTTCCTCGAAGAGGTTACGGAACTGTTTTTCACCCATGCCGTACAGGCGGGCGAGTTTCTGCTTTTCGCGCAGTCGGACGCTGTAGTCGCTGGGGCGACCACGGCCGCGGCGCTGGCCGTGCTGGCCGGGCGCGTAGGGACGGCGGTCCAGGTACTTCTGGACTTTTTCGGTCTCCGCGAGGTTGATGCCTTCGCGGCGGCTCTGTTTGGTGATGGAACCACGGAAACGACCCATGTCTTAACTCTCCTTGCGGCGCGACTTCTGTGAAGTGCAGCCGGGTCTGCGGCCCTCTGTTGCCCGCCTCCGTTGCCTGTGGTGGGGCTTACGTCACCGGGAGGTGAGCGGTGGAGGCGGGGCAGGTGGGCGCGCGCGTGCGCTTTAGGCGCGGAACTTCTTCTTGGGGCGGCAGCCGTTGTGGGGGACGGGGGTGTCGTCCATGATGGACTTCACTTCGATCCCGCTGGCCTGGATGGCGCGGATGGCCTGCTCGCGGCCGGAGCCGGAGCCGCGCACGATCACGTCGACAATGTTCATGCCGAAGGTCTGCTGCGCTTTCTTCACCGCGTCGGCGGCGGCCAGCTGGGCGGCGTAGGGAGTGCCCTTCTTGCTGCCTTTGTAGCCGATCGTGCCGCCACTGCTCCAGGCAACGGAGTTGCCGTCGAGGTCAGTGATGGTGACGATGGTGTTGTTGTAGCTGGCGTGCACGTACGCGCGGCCAGCGCTGATGTTGCGCCGGGCGCGGCGCGGGGTCTTGCCTTTGGTACTCTTCGCCATGGCTTACTTCCTCGTCGCTTTCTTCTTGCCGGCGACGGTCTTGCGCGGCCCCTTGCGGGTACGGGCGTTCGTCTTGGTGCGCTGGCCGCGCACGGGCAGGCCGCGGCGGTGACGCAGGCCACGGTAGGCACCGATGTCCATCAGACGCTTGATGTTCTGACCGACTTCGCTGCGGAGGTCACCTTCGACCTTGTAGGTCTTCTCGATGGCTTCACGCAGGGTGCTCTGTTCCGCTTCGCTGAGGGTCTTGACGCGGGTGTCCGGGTTGATGCCGGTGGTCGCCAGGATTTCCTTGGAGCGGGTCAGGCCGATGCCGTAGATGTAGGTGAGCGCGATTTCGACGCGCTTTTCGCGGGGCAGGTCAACGCCAGCAATACGCGCCATGCTTAACCCTGCCTCTGCTTGTGCTTGACGTTGGTGCAGATGACCAGAACGCGCCCGTGGCGGCGGATCACCTTGCAGTTGTCGCACATCTTTTTGACACTGCTACGAACTTTCATGCTTCCTCCTCGCGCCGCCGCGCCCGCGCACCCCATCGTGGGTGCCTGGCTGGCAGCGCTCGACCCCCCTCCCACCTCTGGCAGGCGGGGAATCTGTGGGTACTTCGGCCTTCGGGCTTACTTGCGGTAGACGATCCGTCCGCGCGACGTGTCGTACGGACTGATTTCCAGAACCACACGGTCACCGGGCAGGATGCGGATGTAGTGAATGCGCATCTTGCCGCTGATGTAAGCCAGGAGATCGTGTCCTGTATCGAGCTTCACTCGGAAGGTCGTGTTCGGAAGTGCTTCCTCCACGACGCCCTCGGCCCGCACGGTATCGGACTCTTCCTTCTTACGCTTTTCCCGCTGTTCCGGCATTTTTCGTCTCGCCACGCAACCTCCAGGCTTGATACAAGCCAAACGTAAAGGTATCACGCGCTTCCCCGAAACAGCAAGCGTCCGTCCCGGGGGGGCCCGGACCAGCCAGTTACCCCGCCGCGACCGTTCGGCAATTCAGGACGGCAGGGGTGGGCTAGGTCATGCCGCGCACCTGCGCCTGCCCACCCCGCCCCGGCATGGCACGCTGAGACCATGCAGCCCCCAGCCACCCTGAGCGCCGCCCTGCGCCTGATCGCGCAGGCCCCGGCGCTGTGGCCCGGCTTCCACCCGCAGCGCACGCCCCTGCTGACCTTCGACGGCACGCACACCTGGCTGCACCAGTGCGCCCCCCCACCCGGACCGGGCTGGACCGCGCAACCGGACGGCTGGAGCTGGCCAGGCCGCCACCCCGACCTGAACGCGAACACCGCGCTCCCCCTGGGAGACGGCCGGTGGGCGGCGGGCGTGCTGCTGCCCAGCCTGGGCGAACCGGACGCCCGGACCCTGGCCGCCATCCTGATCCACGAGGCCTTTCACGCCTACCAGCACGCCACTCCCTCGGTCGCGTGGGAGGTGAGCGAACTGGACGCCCTCACCTACCCGGCCCACCCGGCCGTGCTGCACGCCCGCGCCGAGGAAACCCACTGCCTGCGCCGCGCCCTGCACGAACCCGACTGGCTCACCCCGGCCCGGCAGGCGCTGTCCTGGCGCGCGCAGCGACACGCCCTGCTGACCGTCGCGCAACGCACCTTCGAGACCCGGATGGAGACCCGCGAAGGACTGGCCACCTACGTGGAAACCCGCTTCCTGCAGCAGTTCCCGGCGCTGGATCCCGCTGCCGCTCCGGGCCTGGGGCCGCGCCGCTGGGCGTATGTCAGCGGCGCGGCCCTGGCCCACCTGCTCGACCGCCGCGACCCGCACGGCCCGTCACCCTGGCCGCAGGCCGCGCTGACCGGGCAGTCCCTGGCCGACCTGCTGCTCGAACGGACCGGCACCCCGCTTCCGGCCGCGCCGCACGCCGACCTGCAGGCCGCCGCGCGGGAGGCGGCCGCCACCCACGCCGCGCAGCTTCAGGCGCAACTGGACGCCTTCCAGGCCCAGCCCGGCCCGCGCCTGCACCTCCGGGGCGCGCTGCGCGTGTGCAGCTTCGACCCCATGAACCTCCACCCCCTGCCCGGCGGCGACCTGCTGCACGCCCGGCAGCTTCAGCTGCGCAGGGACGGGCCCGACCACCTGCGCGCCCAGCTGGGCACCTTCGGCCACCCTGCCCGCACCGGCGGTCCCTCGCTGTCGCACGTTCAGGAGGTCACGCTGCGCGGCCTGCCCGCGCCCACCGTGCAGGGGGACCGCTGGCAGGTCCGCACGCCCAGCCTGACCGTGGACCTGCCCGCCGACGCCGTCTCCCCGGACGCGGACGGCTGGACGGCCCGCTGGCCCTGAGCGGCGGGGTCGGCCTCCGCCTCACCGGGCAGCGTGGCCCACCCGGCGCGCCTCGCGGACCAGATCACGGATCGCCCCCGGCCAGCTGGGATGCTCGAACGTGAAGCCCGCCTGCAGCAGGCGCCCCGGCACCACCCAGCGGCTCTTGAGCAGCAGTTCCGGCTCGGAGTCCATGACGGCGGCGCCCAGGCCGATCAGCGCCGCCGTGGACGGCACGCCGAGCGGCACCCTCCACGCCCCCCGGTAGGCGCGCAGGAAATCGGCGTTCGGCAGGGGGTGCGGGGCGGTCACGTTCACCGGTCCCGACAGCGGCGTCCCGATCAGGAACTGCGCGGCGCGGCAGAAATCCCGCTCGTGAATCCACGACACGTACTGCCCGCCCCCGGCCATCGGGCCGGCCCCACCCAGCCGGACGACCCGGTCCGTGGTTTCCATGACGCCGCCCGCACCGACGCCGTACACCATGGCGGTGCGCAGGGCCACACGGCGGGTGCTGGGCAGGTGCAGTTCGTTCAGGGCGGCCTCCCAGCGGGTCGCGACGTCCACGCTGAACCCCACGCCCGGCTCGCCTGAATCCTCGTCCTGCGGGCGGTCGCGGGCGTCGCGGTAGAGGGTCGCGGTGGAACTGTTCAGCCACACGGCCGGGGGCCTCTCCACGGCCGCCATGGCGCGCCCCAGCGCCCGCGTGCTGTCCAGGCGCGAGGTGTAGATGTCCAGCATGTTCTGCGCGGTGTACCGGCAGTTGACAGTGCGGCCTGCGAGGTTCAGGACGCGGCCGTCGCGCCGTCGATCTCGCGCACCCACCTGCCCTGCCTCAGCGCGTCCCAGGGCACCCAGCGCCCCGGCGTGGGCACCGGCGGGCGCGAACGCGACACGATGACCACGTCCCAGTCCTGCGCCGCGAAATGCCGCGCCACGGCCCGGCCCAGGACGCCGCTGCCCCCGGGGATCACGAGGCGGGGCGCAGCGTCGGATCGGACCGGTTCGAGTCGGTTCAGGTCGGGTCGGGGCGTCATGCGCTCAGCCTACGCCGCCCCCACGCACCACGAGTCCCTGTTCGCCCGCCCAGGTGCCCACGTCGTCCCCGCGGATCGCGGCGGCCATCAGGCCAGGGAAATGACCGGGCGTGCAAGCGAACGCCGGGATGCCCATGCCCGACAGGGCGCGCGCCACGCCATGGTCGTAACTGGGCGCGCCGTCGTCCGACAGGGCCAGCAGGGCGATGACGTTCACGCCGCTGTCTTTCAGGGTGCGGGCGCGGGCCAGCATCTCGCGCTCGTTCCCGCCCTCGAACAGGTCGCTGACCAGCACCAGAATGGTCTGCTCGGGCTTCTGGATCACCCCCTGGCAGTACGCGAGCGCCCGGTTGATGTCGGTGCCGCCGCCCAGCTGGATGCCGTACAGGACGTCCACCGGGTCGTCGAGGTGCTCGCTGAGGTCCGCGACCTCCGTGTCGAACACCACGACACGCGTACTGACCGCCGGGAGGCTGGCGAGGACCGCGCCGAACACACCCGCGTACACGACGCTGCTCGCCATGCTGCCCGACTGGTCCAGGCACAGGACAATGTCACGCAGGGAGCGGCGCCGGCGGCCCATGCCGACCAGCCGCTCAGGGATGATGGTGTTCTTCCCCGGCTGGTAGGTCTTGAGGTTCGCGCGGATGGTCCGGTCCCAGTCGATCTCGGCCGGGCGGGGCCGGAAGTTGCGCTGCGCGCGGTTCAGGCTGCCGGTCACGGCGGCGCGGGTGGGTTCCTCCAGCCGCCGCGTCAGGTCGTCCACCACCCGGCGCACCACGGCGCGGGCCGCGTCCCTGGCCCGCTCCGGCATCACGCCGCGGAGGCTCAGGAGCGTCCCGACGAGGTTCACGTCCGGCTCCACCCCGCCGAGCATCTCGGGTTCGAACAGCAGCTGCTGCAGGTTCAGGCGTTCGATGGCGTCGCCCTGCATGACCCGCACCACGTCCTGCGGAAAGAACTCACGCAGATCGGCGAGCCAGCGGGCCACCTTCGGAGCGCTCGCGCCCAGCCCGCCGCGCCGCGCGCCCGGTTCCGCGTCGTACAGACCGCCCAGGGCGTCGTCCATCCGGCGGTCCAGGGAACCCAGGCTGACCTGCGCCGCCCCGCCGGGACCGCACGCCAGCCCGTCGGCGTCCCCGCCGCCCAGCACCAACCGCCAGCGGCGTAACCGTTCCGTGTCTCCCGTGTCTGTCATGCTCCTGCCTCCCCTGCCGTGCATGCGCGGCCTCTCACCGCCCTGCAGAGCCGTTCTCCGAATGACGGCATCGGAACAACAGATGTCCGGTGCCTCCCCATTCCCTGCTTCGCCGCTGTTCCAGTCCGTCCTGACCGTCCACCTTCACCCGCTCTCCTGCGGAGCTTGATAACTCCACCCGGCCATGAAGGCTGCCTCTTTACGCCAACCGCTCTCATCCGGCTTCCGTCTGTCTCGCCCTCCACCCGCAACAGCACCGGGTTGCCAAGCCCGCCGGTCCGCCCTGCTCCCACGCTGCGGAGCGGCTCTCCGAATCCGTGTAAGACCAGGCGGCCCCACCCGCGACCTACCAGACGGACGTGAACTTCACGCCGAAGCGCCCGCCGCCGCCCACCTCGGCAGTCAGGGCGTAACTGCCGATCCGGTACTCGGCTTCCACGAACGGACCGGGCCTCTCCCCCCAGCGGTACCCGCCGCCCAGCCGCAACGGACGGCCCTCACCGCTCTGCCAGGGCACCGCGGCCCGCAGGCCCAGCTGCGTGCCCGAGGGGTCATGGGCGGCCGTGACCACCCAGTAATCCGCCGGGATGAACGTGCCGCCCCACCCCCACTGCCATGCGCCCTGCAGTCGGCTGGCCCGGCCCCACAGCTCGCCGTGTCCGCCCAGCGCGACCGCGCCGCCCAGCAGCGGGCCGCTGCGGTCCACTCCGGCGGCCAGCGTGAACGGCGCGACGTTGAACGCCACGCCCGCCCCGGTGTACGCACCGTTCCCGGCACCGACCCCGCGCCGCGCCGCGACGTTCACACTCCAGGCCCCCTCCCGCCACGCCAGCCGGGTCTCGCGCTCGCCGCGCCACGCGGCGCTGATCAGGCCGTTTCCCAGCAGCTCGTAGTGCGCCGGATTCCAGGTCAGGGGGGGCAGCGTGGCCGGGTGCTCGCCGCGCAGGCCATCCAGGGCGGGTTCCGTGACGCTCAGCAGCAGCAGCGGCACGCGGGCGTCCAGACCCCAGCGGACCCGCATGGGCAGCAGCGACTCGTCCCACGCGGTGATGGCCGGGGCGGGCAGGGCCATGGGGTCCGCGCGGCCCAGCGCGGGCGGGCCGCCCGCCACGCCGCACTGCAGTCCCTGCCCGCGCGCCTCGCGCCTCACCCGCGCGTCGTGACGGTTCAGCGGGTACGCCACGCAGCGGGGCGCGGCGCCAGCGGCCTCCTGTTCCGGGACCGTCAGTTCACGGCGCAGACCGGCGGGACTCAGGTCCGCCAGGGCCGCGTGCGCGTGGGTGTGCGTGCCGATCTCCCACCCGGCCTCCCGGAGTTCCTGCACCTGCGCGGCACTCAGACTGCCGGGCCGCCCCACCCGCGACCAGATGACGTACGCCGTGCCGGGCACCCCCTGGGCGCGCAGCACCGGAAACGCCAGCCGGTACACGCTCTCGAACCCGTCGTCGAACTGAATGACCGCCACCCGCTCACGGACCGGCGCGCGGGCCGCCTCGCTGGACGTCACGAAACGGTAGCCCATGCGGCGCAGCGTCTCGATGCGGCGGTTCAGGGCGTCCGGGGAGATGCCCAGCGACGCCCCGCCACTCACGCCCACCTGATGGTAGACGAGCACCACGGGCGCCGACCGCGCCGTGCCCAGCAACGCCAGCCCGGCCAGCACCGCAAGCAGCAGTCGAGGCAGCCGCAGACGGGCCGGCGTGAACGGAACGGCGGGGTTCGGCATGGCAGACACGGACCCCCACAGTAGCGGCCGCCGGAAGGGACCACCACCCCCGGCGGGGCACACGGCCTTCCGCCAGCCCCGCAGCCCGGTCACGCCTGCACGCCCAGCAGGCGCAGCACCATGGGCACGGCCCGCAGCGCCCGCGCCCCGTCCACCTCGCGGGCCGCGCGCCGCCCCGACGCACCCGCGCCGCGCAACGCCTCCCCGATGGCCCGGCGCTCGGGCCGCTCGAAGCGCGAGAACACCCGCCGCAGCAGCGGCAACGTCTCCTGGAACACCGGACCGTCCAGGCCGGTCAGCCAGTCGTCCAGCAACCCCAGCAGCGCCGGATCATGAATGAGGAGCGCGCCGCTGTCGCCCAGGAAGCCGTCCAGCCACGCCGTGACCTCCAGCGGCACCCCGCTGCTCAGCGCCAGTCCCAGCCGCCGCTCCACCTCCGGGCCGTCCAGCACCGACGCGTCCCGCAACCGGCGCACCGCGTCCCCGCTGAGCAGCGGGTGCGTGTCGTCCCGCTCGGCAAGTCGGGCCAGGGCCGCCTGCCACCCCGCCAGGACCGCGCCGTCGTCCAGCAACCGCACCGCCGCGTCCGCTCCCTGCACGTGCCCGCGCAGGGTGAACGCCGCGTCGTCCGCGATCCCGACCGCCGCCAGCGGCAGGCCCACGCCCGCCCGCGTGAGCAGCGTCCGGAACGTCGCGCCCGCCAGCACGTTCGACCCGCCCTCGCGCCCACGCACGTCCCCGTAGCGCGCCAGCCGCGCCAGGGGCGGCAGGGCCTCCAGCAGGTCGCTCACGTCCGCGTTCCCCGCCGCCCGCGCGTCCAGCGCCGCCAGGGCCACCGGCAGCGCGCCCTCCAGGTCGGCGTAGCGCACGGCCTCCAGCAGGGTCGTCAGTTCCGCCAGCGTGCCCGCGTTCCGGGCGGCCTCCACCGCCACGGCCGTCGCCGCGTCCAGTACCGTCTGCCCGCTGCGGCTCGCCTCGACCAGCCGCACACTGAACTCCGGCTTCCAGGCCAGCGCCCACGCCTCCTTGAAGGTGCCGCGCCCCCCCACGGAACGCTCCTGCGCCCACGGCACGCCCAGCAGATTCAGGCGGTGGAACAGCACAGAGCGGGCCAGATCGTTGTCGGTGCGCAGGTCCAGCGTCAGCTCCGTCTGCTCGGGCTGCACCTTCAGGCGCAGGCTCTTCTGAATACGGGCCAGATCCTGCGCCAGCGGCACGGTCGGCACGCCGTCCGGCACCGCCCCCAGCGCCTCGCCGACCACCAGTTGCCGCTCGATCAGCCGCAGGGGCAGGTCACTGTCCCACCCGAACACGCTCAGGACCGCCTCGTTCAGCTCGTCCAGGCCCGGCAGCGCCCGCCCGCGCAGGGCCGCCAGGGTGTTCGCCAGCCGCGTCGCCTCGATCACCGAAGCGCTGCTCGCCTCCAGCCGCTCCTCGCGCAGCAGCCGCGCCACCCGCGCGAACCAGCGTTCCGTCACGTCCCGCCGCGTCGTGAAAAGGTGATGGTAGTACCCCGGCGAGCGCACCCCCGCCCCGTACCCGCTGCCCGTGCTGAGGCGGCCGTGCGTCCACGGCACCCAGGTCAGCGTGACCTTCGCCTTCGGCAGGCCCTTCAGGATCGCCGCGTCGTCCTTCGCCTTGAAGGCCTCCACGTCCAATGCCGGAGCGTGCCACGCCCCGCACACCACCGCCACGCGCCCCGCCCCGCCCTTCACGGCCGCGCGGATCGCCTGCCGCATGCACGCCTCGCGCTGCGCTTCCCGGCCCGACGCCGCCGGGGCATCCGCCCGCACGGCCCGCATCGCCTCGTTCACGGCCTCGAACACGTCGAAGTCGTCGCCGCGCGCCTCGACCAGCGTCTCCCACCACCGCTCGAAATCCGCGTACCCGGCCGCCTCCGCCAGCACCCGCAACGGATCGCTGTGCAGGTCATCCGACTCGTCGTCCCCACGTTCGCCCACCAGCGTCACCGACGCCGGAAGATCCATGAACCGCGCCGCCGCCCCCGCCCGCGCCGCCCAGCGGAACGCCACGAACTCCGGACTGAACGCCGCGAACGGCCAGAACGACGCTCTGGCAGGATCGTCGTTCACGTAGCCCAGCAGCGCCACGGGCGGCGTCATGTCCTCCAGCGCCAGGAACGGCAGAACGGAATCCGCATCCGACGGCCCCTCGACCAGCACCACATCGGGCTTGAGCTGATTCAGCGCGTGCTCAAGCGACCGGGCACTGCCGGGGCCGTGATGACGGATAGGAAAGATGGAGACGCTCACGTGTAGGTATTCAGGATCGCACTGATCCGACAGGATGAGCACCAGAATCCGTAGATGGTGCCATTTGTGTACGCCAAGCCGTCATGGAGCTGGAATACGAACAGCATGGTCTGCTGACATTTAGGGCAGGTTTCCCACTCTGGACCCTGCAGCCAGGAAGGCGGTCCACCTACCCGGTTCAGGTTCTGACTGTCGTTGAAATCGTTCTGGAACAGCCAGCGTGACGGTGTTACCTTCAACTGCACGGGAAGACCATGATGCAGGAACTTGTAGGTTTCCCGGTCAAGGTCTGAGAAGTCATATCCTCCTGTTTCCTCAAAGCCTGACCCATGGTACTTGGGGCGTTCAGGCAGTCCGTGGTCATCGTGCACAAATATTGTGGGCCGGTCACTGATCATGCAATACGTGCAGACAACGAAGGTAATGGGCGCATGAAGCGTAACGCCGGGCACTGGATTACTGAGAGTGAGGAGATGCTGCAAGTTGTAGTCACAATGTGGGCACTTCGGCCCTTCTGCGCCCCAGTACTCAGCCTGGATTCCCTCGCCATTGATCCGCCACGACAGATCATCCAGATGCATATGAGCTGGAGCGGTCATATTGTGGGTCGTCAAGTCGGCTGGGCTGGGCATGATGTGGTAGCAGGCATCTGCGTACAGTCGCCGCCACTCTCCACCTTTACGCTCGACTCCGGCATTTTCAAGCAACTGGGTATTCAGCTTGCTCGCAACGAAATTAAGATTTTCAGGTTCACCCGACCACTCCAGACACAGCTGAGCCCAGTTTCTATGAGCGATTGAGGTGTTCATCTCATTTCTGAGTTCATGGCTGAAGCGCCTACCTGCACCCCACCAGGCTCCCGTTGATTCCCAACTTCGTTTACTCCATAAGGCGGAGAGGTACGGATGAAACAGATCTGGTGCCTGCCATTGCAGCTTGTCCAGCATCTCGTGCTGCAACCGCAGTCCAGACACATCGGCCTCCTTGTAATCCATTCCCAAAGCGAGGAGGGATTTCTCGAAGACTCGGGGCAGAGCGTGATCTGGAATGTAGTCCAACAGTCGGCGGTGCGCGTTCGATAGACCACGTCGATCCAGAAGCGTCAGCAGCACCTCTAGAGCAGCCTCCGGGTCAGGATGAATGCGGCCAGTCAGGACTTCTTCTGTCCTCTGCCTGAGGTTTCGAAGCTGTGTCTGCTCCTCATCGGTCAGCCGGTCAAGTCCACCCTCTGCATCGCGCTTCTGTGCAAGAAGAACTATGGCGTCCAGCAAGCTCAGGTATTCTTCAACGCCATTCACGTTCAGCTCACCGTCCGGCAGGCTTTGTAGAAGTCTTTCCAGTCGTCGCGTTTTTTGGCGACGGTTTCGAGGTATTCGCGCCAGATGACGGCGTCCTGCACGGGGTCTTTGATGACGGCCCCCACGAGGCTGGCGGCGACGTCGTGGGCGGTCAGGTGGCCGTTCCCGAAGTGCGCGGCGAGGCTCAGGCCGTGGTTGACGACGCTGATGGCTTCGGCGGTGCTGAGGCTGCCGCTGGGGCTCTTGAGTTTTGTCCTGCCGTCCTCGGTGGCTCCGGCGCGCAGTTCGCGGAACACGGTGACGATCCGGCGGACTTCCTCCAGCGCGGGTGGCTGGGCGGGAATGTGGAGGTTCGTGGCGAGTTGCGCGACGCGGCTGGTGACGATGCTGACCTCGTCGTCGAGGGTGTCGGGGACGGGCAGGATGACGGTGTTGAAGCGGCGTTTCAGGGCGCTGCTCAGGTCGTTCACGCCCTTGTCGCGGTTGTTGGCGGTGGCGATCAGGTTGAAGCCCTGCACGGCCTGCACTTCCGTGTTCAGTTCCGGGATGGGCAGCGTCTTCTCGCTCAGGATGGTGATGAGGGTGTCCTGCACGTCGCTCTGCACGCGCGTCAGTTCTTCCAGGCGAGCGATCTTGCCGGTGCGCATGGCACGCACGATGGGGCTCTCGACCAGGGCGGCCTCGCTGGGCCCCTCGGCCAGCAGGCGGGCGTAGTTCCAGCCGTAGCGGACGCTTTCCTCGCTGGTGCCGGCGGTGCCCTGCACGAGCAGGGTACTGGTGCCGCTGATCGCGGCGGCGAGGTGTTCGCTGACCCAGCTCTTGGCGGTGCCGGGCACGCCGATCAGCAGCAGGGCGCGGTCCGTGGCGAGGGTGGCGACGGCGATCTCCATCAGGCGGCGTTCCCCGACGTACTTGGGGGTGATCTCGGTGCCGTCTTTCAGCGTGCCGCCCATCAGGTACGTCAGCACGGCGTGCGGCGAGAGGTTCCAGCGGGGCGGACGGGGCCGGTCGTCGTGCGCGGCCAGGGCAGAAAGCTCATGCGCGTACGCCTGCTCGGCGTGCTGACGGAGGACAGTGGAATCAGGGGTGGTCATGGGTGGGCTCCTAGTTGTGTCAGATGATGTTGAATCTCAGGTCGGGCTGATCGCGCTACTTTTTCGATGTGCCTGGAGAGGGTCTGCCTGACTTCTGGAGACGGGTGACTCAGCAGTCGGCGAGCCGCTCCACCAGGGATCAATTCAGTGAGGGCCATTCCCTTGATCAGCTCTGACTCGGTCTTATCCAGATTTGGATAGGGGGCGTTGTCTCCGTACTCCACGAGAATCTTCAGACCTACGGTGGTCAGGGAGTCGACTCGCTCAGCTATGGCTTCCAGAACGTCCAGAGGGGTCGCTGGATTGGCGGCGAGACGGTCCTCCATCCTCCGGTAGCGTCGTTCAGAAAGATTCCTCAGCACTTCGGGAGGAGTGCTCTTGTTTCCCGCGATGGCCAGCAGGAGTTCAGTGTCCTGGCTGCTCGCGAGTTCCATCAGCAGTGCTGGCGGCGTGTTCGGGTTCCTCATCACCGCAAGGACTACTCGGGAATCGGAGGTTCTGGCCAGAACTTCCAGAACTTCCGGAGGAGTGTTCTGGGCGCGGGCTACTTCCCTTGCCAAGTCAGGAGAGAACCTCGCCAGTTCCACCCGACGTTCAGGGGAAGTGTCAAGCTTCCGCGCTTCCCGCTTCAGCGCTTTCCAGTCCAGGGTCATCCTCTCTCCTTTCCGAAGTCGTTCCACATCTGCTTTCTCAGTTCGAGGGTGCCCAGCAGTTCGGTCAGGGTGCGGTGGGCGTAGTCGGTGGCGTCGGCGGGGAGCGGGTCGGGGTGGGGGGTGTGCGGGTGGGCGTGCGTGGCGGCGAGTTCTGCGAGTTGTGCCCAGCGGTAGCCCCAGGCGGCGGCGTAGTGGGCGTCTCCGATGGTGTCGCGCAGGGTGCCGAGGAGGGCGGCGCTGGGGTCGGGGGGCCAGGGGCCGGGGTGGGGGCCGAGCAGGGCCAGCAGGCGTTCCGGGTCGCGGTCACGTAGCGCCTGTGTCTGTGCGGCGGCCAGCGTTTCGGGTGGTCCAATCTGGAGCAGGAAGGGGTGGGTGGGCAGGTGGTGTAGGAGCGCGGCGGCCAGTGCCGGATGGCTGGTGCTGACGGCGTTCTGCACCAGTGCGGGCAGGTGGTCGTGCTGCCGGGCGATGTTCACGAGCGTGGCGGGCGGGATGTTCAGTGCGGCCAGCAGGGCGTCGGGATGGGTGTGTTCCAGCAGGTGTTCCAGGAGAGCAGTGGCGCTCAGGCGGTCCTTGCTGGTGGGGTCGGGCAGGCCGTCGCGGGTGGCGTGCTCGTCGGGGGCGGTGGGCGGGGTCAGGGTGCTGGGTGTCTGCCCGGTCGGGCGGCCGAGCAGGCCGGGGTTGTCGAGGCTCACGAGGGCGGCGAAGCGGGCGGCGTTCCGGGCGTTCTGGGCGCTGCCGCTCAGGCGGTGCAGGGCGGTTCGGGCCAGGGTGCGCACGTCGTCGCTGCGGTCGGTGGTCAGGGTGTCCAGCAGGGGTTCAAGGGTGTGGTCGTCCGGGGTGAGGGTGTCGAGCAGGGCGTTCAGGAGGCGTTTGCGGCTGGCGGCGCGTTCGCTGCTCAGGTGCTCGCGCAGGAGGTCGCGGGCGGCGTGCGGGTCGCGGTCGCGCACGCTGCGCCACAGGGCCTCGCGGCCGGCGTCGGTGGCGGTGTCCCAGGCGTCCTCGTCGGGGGGCGTGAAGGACCAGTCGGGGTTGAAGCTCGCGAGCCAGCGGCCGCGTTCGCCCAGGACGGGGGTCAGCAGGGGTCGCAGGCGGCTGTCGTGGCGGGCGGCGTCGAGGAGTTCCGGCAGGCGGGCGGTGGGCACGCGCCATCCGGCCTGCGCGCAGAGGGTCAGCCACTCGCTCAGGAGGGGGGTGCCCAGGACCGGTGGGAGGTGCCGCGCGGCGCGTTCCGGGGCGGGCGGGAGGGTGTCGGGGGGTGCAGGGGTGGGCAGGGTGTCGCTGGCGGGGTCGGGCAGGCGTCCGGCGGTGTGTGCGAGGGCGTGCAGGGCGGCGCGGGCCAGCAGGGTGCCCTCGGCGTCCGGGCGGGTGATCTGCGCGGCGGCCTGTCCGAGCGGGCCCGTGCCGGGGCCGGGCAGGGTGCCGCGCGCGGTGCCCACGAGGGCCAGGGCGAGCAGGGCGTCGTGGTCGTTCATGCGTCCACCGTGGGCCGGAAGGGGTGCAGGGTGCCGCCGTGCAGGACGCTCAGGGGCGTGAGGGCCGCGCCGTTCCACTCGGCGTACACGGTGACGGGCTGCCCGCCGCTCAGGGCGAGGAGGGTGTGCAGGGTGCGGTCGCTGCCGGTCAGGGGGAGGCGGCCGGTGCTGTCCTGCGCGTGCCAGGGGTCGCCGGGCAGCAGGTGTACCGGCCCGGTGAGGTGCGCGGTGCGGTCCAGCCAGGGGTTCAGGGCGAGGGCCGCGCCGTGCCGGTCGAGCAGGGCGTCCAGCGTGAGGCCCGGCGCGTGGGGCGGCGAGGTGGTCGCGGTCGCCTCGCCGCGCAGCAGGGCGCGTTGCGGGACCGTGCCGGGCGCGTGGCACACCTCGGCCTGCACGGCCGTGCCGGGGGTCAGGGCGGGCGGGAAGGGGCGTCCGGCGGCCGAGAAGTCCAGCAGCAGGGCGGTGTGGTCGCCGCTGGCCAGCCAGGTGCGCCGGGTGCTCAGGGTGTCCTCCTCGGTGACGCTCTGGCCCATCACCTGCCAGTGGGCGCGGAGGCCGCCGCCATCCAGAACGGTGGCCGAGTCGAGCGGGAAGCCCAGCGCGGCGCGCAGGTCGGCCTGTTCGGTGTCGCTCAGGGTGTCGCGGTGGGTCCAGGCTTCGGTCAGCAGGTGCAGGCGGGCCAGGTGCGCGAGGAGTGCGGCGGGGTCGTGCAGGTGGTCCGGGATCTGCCGGACGAGTCGCGCGGCGCCGGGTGCCTGGGCGTCCACGAGGCGGGCGGCCTGGGTGTCCCAGTCGCTGTAGGGGCGGGTGGGGGCGTGCGCGAGGCCGTCGCGGATCAGGTCTTTCAGGAAGGTCTGCAGGGCGTCCAGGCCCAGGCTGACTTTCTTCTCGCGGGCGGCGCGGCGTCTGGCCTGCGCGGCCGGGTCGGGCGCGGCGCGGCCCTCGCCCGCGGGTGCGGCGGGTGGGGGGGTGCCTGCGCGGGCGGCGCGGCCGTCCAGCCAGGTCTGGAGGCTCTCGGGGGGCGGGGCCGCGCCGAAGTCGCTGGTGTGGGTGGCGTGCAGCAGCAGCAGCGCGAGGGCGTGCTTGCAGGGGAATTTGCGGCTGGGGCACGAGCATTTGAAGGCGGGGCCGCTCAGGTCCACGCCGGTCAGGTAGGGGTTCTTGCCGCTGCCCTGGCACTGGCCCCACAGACTGCCGGTGGGGGCGTTCAGGTTCTGCCAGTTGCTGGGCGTGGCGAGCTTGCGGCCGGCCTGGGCGCTGGCGGCGTCGGGGGCGAGGGCCAGGACGGTGTCGGGGGTCAGTGGGGTGGGCGTGGGGGTCATCGGGCTTCCTTGCACGTCCGGCGCACGCGCACCAGAAGTCTGAGATTCGATTACGCTACTGGCGTAATGTAACGCATTCACCGTTCCGGGACAAGTCCCGCAGCGGCACAGGAAAGGGCCGGAAGCGACGGCAATCCTGCACGTCACCTCCGGCCCGCTGTCACGGCCCTTACTTCAGGCCAGCCACGATCCGCTCGTACACCTCGTCCATGCCGCCCACGCCATCCACGCGGTACAGGTGCCCACGCGCGGAGTAGTAATCGATCAGCGGCTGCGTCTGCTCGCGGTACACCTGCTGACGGTGGCGCGCCACTTCCTCGGTGTCGTCGCTGCGCACCGCCTCGCCCCGCTCGGCCGCCTGACGGCCACGCTCCACGATGCGGCCCACCAGCACCTCGTCCGGCACTTCCAGCAGCGGCACGGCGTTCACGGGCGCACCCAGTTCCTCCAGCAGCACGTCCAGACCCTGCGCCTGCGCGGTCGTGCGGGGGAACCCGTCGAAGATCACGCGCACACTCTCCATCCCGGCCAGCCGGTCACGGATCAGGGCAATCAGGATCTCGTCCGGCACCAGCTTCCCGGCGTCCAGAATGGGTTTCACCTGCTCGCCCAGCTCGGTGCCGCGCTTCACGTGGTCACGCAGGATGTCCCCGGTGCTGATCTTCACGAGGCCACGGTCCTGCGCCAGTCGTTCCGCCTGGGTTCCCTTGCCGGCGCCGGGAGGCCCCAGGAAGATCACGACGTTGTTCTTCTGTCCAGTCACACTTTCCCTCCGTTAGACCCTCAGCATATCGGCTCTCGCGCTTTCCGGAGCGGGCCTGCTCAGCCCAGCCCTGTACCCCGGCAGGTAACGACGCTGCGCCACACGCACGCAGCAACGCAAAACCGCCTGCGCGACTGGCAGGCGGTCCCGGAACAAGCGGGGATGATACGGATTCCATCGGGCTCTGCTCGCTCTGCGAGTCCGCTCGGATTGAATGGCCTTTGCAGCCCATTCAATCGGAGTCCGTCTCAGTTGTTCAGGCGGCCACGGATGCGGCCCTTGCTGATGAACCCGTCGTAACGCCGGACCGTCAGCTGCGCCTCAAGCTGCTTGAGCGTCTCGAGGGCCACGCCCACGATGATCAGCAGGCCCGTCCCGGAGAACTGGAAGGTCGTGATGCCCGTGACCTTCTGCACCAGCTGCGGAATGATGGTCAGCACCACCAGGAAGATCGCGCCCCACAGGCTCAGACGGGCACTGATCGTGCCCAGGAACTCGGCAGTCGGGGTGCCCGGACGGACACCCGGAATGAAACCGCCGGCCTCGCGCAGCTGCTCGGCAATGCGCTTCGGGTCGAACTGCACCGAGTTGTACAGGTACGTGAACCCGAAGATCAGCACCGATTCCAGCAGCAGGTACAGCGGCTGCCCGAAGGTCAGGTTCGTCTGGATCCAGGCGTTCACGGCCGGCGCCCGCGTGACCGTGGCGCTGGCGATCAGGTTGGGAATGATCAGCATCGCCGAGGCGAAGATGACCGGAATCACGCCCGCCTGGTTCACCTTGATGGGCAGCCAGGTGGCCTGACCGGCCCCGCGGGCCTGTCCGGCCGCACCGGCCCGCGCGCGGGCGTACGTGACGGGCACGCGGCGCTCGGCCTGGTACACGTACACGATCCCGGCGATGGTCAGCAGCACGACGGCCACGAAGGCCACGAGCGACAGGACCTGCACCTGATCGGTGCGAAGCAGCTGGGCGGTCGCGCTGAACTCACGCGGGTACACCGCGATGATGCCGGCGGTGATGATCAGGCTGATGCCGTTGCCCACGCCCACCTCGGTGATGCGCTCCCCGATCCACATGGTGAAGGCAATGCCGGCCACCTGGGTCAGGACCATCACGAGCAGCGTGAAAATCCCGGTGTCCCACCCGGGCGCCAGGAACTGCGGCTGAGACGTGATGTACAGCGAGAAGAAGGTGGCCTGCACGGCCCCCAGGCCCACCGCCGCGTAGCGGGTGAACTGGTTGATCTTCTTGCGGCCTTCCTCGCCCTCCTTGGAGAGTTTCTCCAGGGCGGGGATGGTGGTGGTCATCAGCTGAATCACGATGCTGGCCGTGATGTACGGCAGCACCCCCAGCGCGAAGATCGAGAACTGCGAAAGATTGCCGCCCGACAGCATGCTGATCAACCCGAAAAGGCCACCAGAGGTGGCCTGTTCAAGTGCGGCGGTGTTAACGCCGGGAGTGGGAATGGCACTCCCGAGTCGGTACACCGCGAGGAGCAGCAGGGTGAAGACAATCTTCCGCTGAAGATCCGGAATCCGGAACGCGTCGCGGAAGGCGCGCAGCATTTACTCCGCCTTCTCGGCGCTTTCCGTCTTCACGGCGGGCAGGATGACCTTGCCGCCGGCAGCTTCCACGGCCTTGACCGCGCCTTCGCTGGCGGCGTCAACGTGAATGGTCAGGGCGCGGCTGAGTTCACCGTTGCCGAGCAGCTTCACGGGACGGTTCTTGCGGCGCACCAGGCCCGCGAGTTCCAGCGTGTTGCGGTCGATGGTGGTGATGGTGTCCTCGATCATGTCGAGACCAGCCAGGTTCACCACTTCGAAGGTGATGCCGACGTTGTTGAAACCGCGCTTGGGCAGGCGGCTGATCAGGGTGCTGCGGCCGCCTTCGAAGAAGCTGCCCTTGCCAGCGCCGCTGCGGGCCTTCTGACCCTTGTGGCCGCGACCGGCGGTCTTGTCGGTGCCGCCGGGGCCACGACCGACGCGCTTACGGTTCTTGCGGCTGCCGGCGTGGGGTTTGAGTTCGTGGAGCTTCACGCTTCCACCTCCAGGAGGTGCTTGACGGTGTTCACCATGCCGCGGATGGCGGGGGTGTCGTTGATTTCACGGCTGTCGCCGATCTTCTTGAGGCCCAGCGCGTGAACGGTCTTCACCTGGTAGCCAGGGCGGCCGATGACGCTGCGCTTGAGGGTGATTTTCACTGCGCGCCTCCGGTGGGCTGCGCCTCGCCGCGCAGGGCACGGACCTGCTTGGCGGTGCGGAGGTTCTTGAGGCCGTCGAACACGGCGTACGCCACGTTCACCTTGTTCCGGCTGCCGAGTTCCTTGCTGAGCATGTTGGTGATGCCCGCCAGTTCGGCGATGGAGCGGGGCACGGTGCCGGCGATCACGCCGGTACCGGGGCCTGCAGGCTTGAGCAGCACGCGGCTGGTGCTGTTCACACCCACGATGTCGTGGGGGATGGTGCCGTTCTCGACGGGCACGCTGATCATGTTCTTGCGGGCGATGCTCTTGGCCTTCTCGATGGCCACGGGCACTTCTTTCGCCTTGCCGATGCCCATGCCCACGCGGCCGTTGCGGTCGCCCAGGATCACCAGTGCGGCGAAGCGGAAGCGGCGGCCACCCTGGTAGGTCTTGCTCGTGCGGTTGACGAAGAGCATCTTCTCTTCGAATTCGCTGCTTTCGCGCTCCACACGGTCGTTGCGTCGGTTAAAAGTCAAGGCCACCCTCCCGCGCCGCGTCTGCGAGCGCTTTCACGCGTCCGTGGTAGCGGTACTGGCCACGGTCAAAGACCACCTTGCTGACGCCCTTGGCGACAGCGGCTTCCGCCAGGGCCTTGCCCACGGCGGCGGCGGTGTCGGTCTTGGTCCCGGTCTTGACGGCGGCGCTGCTGGCCGCAGCAACGGTGATGCCCTTGCTGTCGTCGATGATCTGGGCGTAGATGTGCTTGCTGGAGCGGAACACGCTGAGGCGCAGGCGCTCTCCGGCGGCCTGCCGCACTTTGCGGCGGGCGCGGAGCTTGCGGCGCACGGTCGTCTGGGCAGCCATTATTTCTTCCCTTTCCCGCCGGTGGCACCGGCTTTACCAGCTTTGAGGGCGATTTTCTCGCCGGCGAAGCGAACACCCTTGCCGTGGTAGGCGTCGGGCTTACGCACCTTGCGGACGTTGGCGGCCACCTGACCGACGAGCTGCTTGTCGATGCCGCTCACGTCGATCTTGGTGGGCTCGGGAACCGTGAAGGTCACGCCGGCCGGGGGCTCGATGATGACCGGGTGGCTGTAGCCGATGGTCAGTTCGAGGTTCTTCCCGGCGAGCTTGGCGCGGAAACCCACGCCCTTCAGTTCCAGGTTGATGGTGTAGCCGTCGCTGACACCCTTGACGGCGTTGGCCACCAGGGTGCGGGTCAGGCCGTGCAGCGCGCGGTGGCGCTGCTGGTCGCTGGGACGCTCGACGAGCAGCTGGTCGCCGTCCTGCTTGATGGTCAGTTCCTGGTTGTAGGGAACGGTCAGTTCGCCTTTCGGGCCTTTGACCTTGAACACGCCGCCTGCGGCGCTCATGGTCACGCCGCTGGGAACGGCGATCGGCTGTTTACCAATTCGGGACATCGTCTGTCCTCCTTCTTCCTTAAGTTCGGACGGTTCCGCGTGCGGGCGCCCGAGGTCAGGTGAGATCTCGTGTTCGCTGGAATCCTACCGCTGGGCGGGGATTACCAGAGAACGCAGATGACTTCGCCGCCGACACCCTGCTTGCGGGCGTCGCGGTCGGCCAGCAGGCCCTTGCTCGTGGACACCACGGCGAGGCCCAGGCCGCGCTGCACGCGGGGCAGGTTCTCGGCGCTCACGTAGGCGCGGCGGCCAGGACGGCTGATGCGCTCAATGTGCTTGATGACCTGCTCGCGCTTGACGCCGTACTTCAGGGTCAGGCGCAGCACGTCGAATTTCTGCCCTTCGGGCAGGAGGCGCTCGTAGGACGCAACGTAGCCTTCCTGCACGAGCAGTTTGGCCAGTTCTTCCTTGAACTTGGAGGCCGGGATGTCCACGGTCTCCTTAAAGGTGCGCGTCGCGTTGCGGATGCGCGTGAGCATGTCGGCGATAGGATCACTCAGCATGTATCTCCTCCAGGGGTCGGCGTGTCAGGCACGCTCGCCCCGGCAGGTGGCCCGTCATCTGTCTGACGCCGGGCTCTGGGCTCCCCTCGTGAAGCGTGTGGCGGTGTAACTACCGCCGTCTCTCCTGTTGGGTCGGAATCCACCGCTGGACGATCACCTCTCAAGGCGAGTGGTTCGTATCCAGGGGGCACAGCACGAACACCGCACAGCGTGCGGCAAGAAAGGAGTGTATCAGATCCCGGCTGCCACTGGCAACGGGGTCGGCGCGGGGCATGAAAAAACCCCCGTTACCGGGGGTGTGGGGGGAGGGCTGGATTACCAGCTGCTTTTCTTCACGCCGGGCAGTTCGCCCTTGTGCGCCATCTCGCGGATGCAGATGCGGCACATGCCGAAGAAACGGTAGTACCCGCGGGCGCGGCCGCAGCGGCTGCAACGGCTGTAGTTCTGCACGGCAAATTTATGACCGCGCGCGGCCTTGACAACTTTCGAGGTGTTCGCCATATCAGTTCCTTATTTCCGGAAGGGCAGACCGATGGCCTGGAGGAGCGCGCGGGCTTCTTCGTCGGTCTTCGCGGTGGTCACGATCGTGATGTCCATCCCGCGCACCTTGTCGACCATGTCGTAGGTGATTTCCGGGAAGATCAGCTGCTCCTTGATCCCGAGGTTGTAGTTGCCGCGGCCGTCGAAGGCGTTGGGGTTCACTCCGCGGAAGTCACGGATGCGGGGCAGGCCGATGTTGATCAGCTTCTCGAGGAACACGTACATGCGCTCGCCGCGCAGCGTGACCTTGATGCCGACCGGCATGCCCTGGCGCAGCTTGAAGTTGCTGATGCTCTTCTTCGCCTTGGTGACGATGGGCTTCTGCAGGGTGATCAGCGCGAGTTCCTTGCTGGCCTTGTCGATCGCCTTGCTGTCTTCCTTGGCGGAGCCCAGGCCCTCGTTCACGACGATCTTCTCGATGCGGGGCACGGCCATCACGCTGGAGTAGCTGAACTGCTGCATCAGCGCGGGGCGGACCTGCTCGTTGTACTTGACTTTCAGTTGCTGCATGGTGGGTTCCTTCGAGCGGTCTCCCAGTTTTTCAGAGAGCGCCGCTCAGGCCGCTGCGCGCCCCGCGGTGGGGGCGGCGCGGCCCGGAGTGGGTTCAGTCGATGTTCTTGCCGCTCGCGACAGCCACGCGGACTTTCTTGCCGTCCACGATGGTCTTGCGGATGCGGGTCGCCTTGCCCGTTTCGGGATCGACGATGGCGACCTTGCTGGCGTGCAGGGCCAGCTCGCGGCGCTCCTGCCCACCCTGGGGGTTGGCGGGGCTGGGCTTGACGTTCTTGGTGACGAGGTTCACGCCTTCCACGACGACCTTCTGGTCGCGGGGCAGGGCGAGGAGGACCTTGCCGGTCTGGCCTTTGTGCTTGCCGCTCAGAACGATGACGGTGTCACCCTTCTTGAAGTGCAGCTTGTCGCCGTGGTGGCTACCAGCGCTGGGACGGGGCATTACAGCACCTCCGGGGCCAGGGAGACGATCTTCATGAAGCGGCGGTCGCGGAGTTCACGGGCGACCGGCCCGAAGACGCGCGTGCCGCGGGGCTCGCCCTGGTTGTTGATGATGACGGCCGCGTTCTTGTCGAAGCGGATGGTGCTGCCGTCGGCGCGCTTGATGGCGTGGCTGGTGCGCACGACCACGGCCTTGACGACGTCGCCGGCCTTGACGGTGCCGCGGGGGGCGGCGTCCTTGACGGAAGCGACGATGATGTCGCCGACGTGGGCGTAGCGTTTGTTACCGCCGCCGCCGGTCGTCAGGCCCTTGCCGCCGATGCCGCTGTTCAGCACGCGGATGCACATGATCTCGCGGGCGCCGCTGTTGTCCGCCACGTCGAGGCGGGATTGAGGCATGATCATGCGTTACCCCCTTCGGTTTCCACGGCGGTGGTCTCGATGCCGCGGGGACGCTCGATCAGCTTGGTGACCTTCCAGGTCTTGGTCTTGCTGATGGGGCGCACCGCGAGGATCTCGACGCGGTCACCGATCTTGTACTCGTTGTTCTCGTCGTGGGCAGCGTACTTGTGGCTGCGGGTCACGACCTTGCCGTACAGCGGGTGAGCGAAGCGGCGCTCGACCTTCACGCTGACCGTCTTGTCGGCCTTGTCGCTCACGACGACGCCGGTAAAGGTCTTTTTCATGCCTGCTCTCCCTGCTTGCTCAGCTCGGCGCGGATGGTGTTGAGCTGGGCGACTTCGCGGCGCAGCTGCGTCACGCGGTGGGGCTGGGCCAGGTTGCCGGTGGCGGCCTGGAAGCGCAGCTCCATCAGTTCTTTCTTGCGGGCGTCGATTTCACGGGCGAAATCGTCGGCCTTCAGGTTACGCATCTCACTGGGCTTCATCGTAGACCTCGCGCTTGACCATCTTGGTCTGGATGGGCAGCTTGTGACCGGCGAGGCGGAAGGCTTCCTTGGCCTGCTCCTCGGTCACGCCGGACACTTCGAACATCACGCGGCCGGGTTTGACGACGCTCACCCAGTACTCCACGGCGCCCTTACCTTTACCCATTCGGGTTTCGGCGGGTTTCTTGGTGACGGGCTTGTCGGGGAAGATGCGGATGTAGATCTTACCGCCGCGGCGGAAGTGACGGCTCATGACGATACGGCACGCCTCGATCTGGTTGCTCTTGATCCACGCGGGTTCCAGGGCGATCAGGCCGAAGTCGCCGAACGCGACGTAGTCGCCGCCCTTGGCGTCGCCGGTCATCCGGCCGCGGTGCTGTTTACGGAACTTGGTGCGCTTGGGAAGAAGCATCACTCACCTCCGGGGCGGCGCCGCGCGGCGGGGCGGCGGCGGTTGGGGCGGTCGCCTTCGGGACGACGCTCGTCGTTGCGGCGCTGGGGGCGGGCGAAGGTCTCGGTGCGGCCGCCGATGACTTCACCGGTGAAGACCATGACCTTGATGCCCAGGATGCCGTAGGTGGTGCGGGCCAGGGCGGTGCCGTAGTCGATGTCGGCGCGCAGGGTGTGCAGGGGCACGCGGCCTTCGCGGACCATCTCGGTGCGGGCCTGCTCGGCCCCGCCGAGGCGGCCGGACAGGATGATCTTGACGCCGCGGGCGCCGGATTCCATCACGCGCTGGGCGGCCTGCTTCATGGCGCGGCGGAACGCGAAGCGGCGTTCGATCTGCTCGGCGATGCGCAGGGCGACCAGGGGGGCGCTGATGTTGGGGTTGGGGATCTCGGCGACGTTCACCGCGACCGTGCCGGCGGACACGAGTTTCTCGATGTCCTGGCGGAGTTCCTTGATGGACTCGCCGCCCTTGCCGATCACGATGCCGGGTTTCGCGGCGCTGATGATCACGTTGACCTGCTGGCCGGCGCGCTCGATCTCGATGCGGGCGATGCCTGCAGCGTTGAGCTTCTTGCCGACGAGGTTACGGATCTTCTCGTCTTCCTTGAGCAGACCGGCGTACTGCTTCTTACCGGCGTACCAGCGGCTGTTCCAGCCGCGGGTGATGCCCAGGCGGAAGCCGTTCGGGTTGATCTTGTTACCCATTACTTGTTCCCCTTCTCGCCCACGATGATGGTGATGTGGCTGGTGCGCTTCTTGATGATGTTCGCGCTGCCACGGGCGCGGGGAATCAGGCGCTTGAGGGTCGGGCCTGCGTCCACGTACGCGGCGGTGATGACCAGGCGGTCTTCGAGCATCGAGTCGTTGTGCAGCGCGTTGTGCTTGGCGCTGTTCAGGACTTTCGCGACGGGTTCGCTGGCGGCGCGGGGGATGAAGCGCAGCAGGTCTTCGGCGTCACGGACGCTCTTGCCGCGGATCACGTCGACCACGAGGCGGACCTTGCGGGGGCTGATGCGCACGTACTTGGCGATGGCCTTGCCGGGGGTGCGCAGCTTCTGCTGCTGCTTGCGCTGCTTCTTGTTGCGGAATTCAGGAGCGGTCATTTCTTCTTGCTCCCCTTGGCGTTCTTGTCAGCGCCGTGGCCGCGGTAGCTGCGGGTGGGGCTGAATTCGCCGAGCTTGTGGCCGATCATCTGCTCGTTCACGAAGACGGGCACGTGCTGCTTGCCGTTGTGCACGGCAATGGTGTGGCCGATCATTTCGGGAACGATGGTGGAGCGGCGGCTCCAGGTCTTGATGACGCGCTTGTCTTTCTTTTCGTTCTGGACGTCGACCTTCTTCAGGAGGTGGTCATCCACGAACGGGCCTTTCTTGAGGCTACGGGGCATGTCCTACCCTCCTTACTTCCCGCCGCGGCGGGTGATGATGAAGCGGTCGCTGTTCTTGCGCTTCTTGCGGGTCTTGAGACCCTTCGCGGGCTGGCCCCAGGGGGACACGGGCACGCGGCCGGCACCGGTGCGGCCTTCACCGCCGCCGTGGGGGTGATCCACGGGGTTCATGGCGCTACCACGCTGGTGGGGCTTGCGGCCGAGCCAGCGGCTGCGGCCGGCCTTACCGAGGTTGATGTTCTTGTGCTCGGCGTTGCCCACCGTGCCGATGGTGGCGTAGCACTCGCTGTGCACGCGGCGCAGCTCACCGCTGGGCAGTCGCAGGATCACGTAGTCGCTTTCCTTGCCCTGCACCTGGATGCTGGTGCCGGCGCTGCGGGCCAGCTGGGCGCCCTTGCCGGGAACCAGTTCGACGCTGTGCACGACCGCACCGACGGGCACGAACCGCAGCGGCAGGGCGTTGCCCAGCTTGGGTTCGGCTTCGGGTCCGGCGTTCACGGTCGCGCCGACCTGCAGGCCTTCGGGAGCCAGGATGTAACGCTTGGCGCCGTCGACGTAGTGCAGCAGGGCGATGCGGGCGCTGCGGTTGGGATCGTACTCGATCGCGGCGACCTTGGCGGTCACGCCGGCCTTGTCGCGGCGCTTGAAGTCGATGATGCGGTACAGGCGCTTGTGGCCACCACCGATGAATCGGCTGGTGATGCGGCCACGGTTGTTACGACCGCCGGTCTTGGGGAGGGCGGTGGTGAGCGCCTTCTCGGGGCGCTTCTTGGTCAGTCCGCTGAAGTCCGCAGTCGTCATCTGGCGACGGCTGGGGGTGTACGGACGGTATTTCTTGACGGCCATGTTCAGTCTCTCCTTAGGCCTGGCCTTCGAGGGCCTCGATCTTCTGGCCGTCGGCGAGACGCACGATGGCCTTCTTGCGGTCGGCGCGGTGACCGATGAAACGGCCGACGCGCTTACGCTTGCCAGGAACGTTCATGGTGCTGATGCCGATGACGGTCACACCGAACGCTTTCTGGACGGCGCTCTTGATTTCGGTCTTGGTGGCCTTGGGGCTCACCCAGAAGGTGTACACGCCGCGTTCCATGCCGGCGTAGGCCTTCTCGCTGATCACGGGCTGCTGAAGGATGTCGTAGTGGCTCATGCCTCTTCCCCTTCCTGTGCGGGTTCCAGGGCGATCGCGTCGATCACCAGGCGCTCGTGGCGCAGGATGTCGTAGGCGTTCAGGCCGGCGACGGGCATCACGGTGGCCCACGCGACGTTGCGCGCGGCTTGGCGGGTCTGGGCGTCGTCGGTGACGATCAGCACGCGCTCGCTGCCATCCATGCCGTTCTGCGCGGCCCAGGCGACGAAGTTCTTGGTCTTGCCGTCGACATCGAAGCCGTCGACCGCGACCAGTTTGCCTTCGTCCTGGCGGGCGGCCAGGGCCATGGCCAGGCCCAGCTGGCGGACCTTGCGGGGCAGGGTGTAGCCGTAGCTGCGGGGCTTGGGCCCGAAGGCCACGCCGCCGCCCACGAAGGTGGGGACGCTGCGGTCGCCGTGACGGGCGTTACCGGTGCCTTTCTGGCTGAACATCTTCTTGCCGGTCGCGCTCACCTGAGCGCGGGTCTTGGTGCTGGCCGTGCCGCGGCGGCGGCTGGCGAGCTGCCAGGTGACGACGTCGTGCAGGACGCCGCTGTTCACTTCCGGCAGTTCGAGGTCGATGGTGCGGCCCCCGTTCTTGCCGATGACGTTGATCTGCGCCATGTCTTACTTGCCTCCCTTGGCGGCCTGGCGCAGCACGACGAGTCCACCGTTGGCGCCGGGGATGGCACCCTTGACCAGGATGATGTTCTCGTCAGCGCGGATCTCGACCACTTCCAGGTTCTGGACGGTGATGCGCTCCATGCCCATGTGGCCGGCCATGCGTTTGCCCTTGTACACGCGGCCGGGCGTCTTGCGCTGGCCGATGGAACCGGGGCGACGGTGCCATTTCTTGGAACCGTGGCTGGCGGGACCACCCTTGAAGTTCCAGCGCTTCATGACGCCCTGGAAGCCCTTACCCTTGCTGGTGCCGGTCGCGTCGATCTTCTCGCCTTCGGCGAAGATGTCGACGGCGACGGTGTCACCTTCGGGGTTGAAGTCACGGAATTCACGCAGGAAGCGCACGGGGCTGACCCCGGCCTTCTTGAAGTGACCCAGCGCGGGCTTGTTGACGCTCTTCTCGCGCTTGGGGGCGTAACCGATCTGCACGGCCTCGTAGCCGTCGGTCTGCGCGGTCTTGCGCTGCACGACGGGGCACGGGCCAGCCAGGACGACCGTCACGGGAACGGCGCGGTCGCCCTTCCAGATCTGGGTCATGCCGATCTTGGTGCCGAGGATGCCCTTCATGCGCGGCCCCCCACGGTCTTGATCTCGATGTCGACGCCGGTGGGCAGGTCGAGGGTCATCAGGCTGTCAATCGTCTTCTTGGTGGGGTTCATGATGTCCACCAGACGGTTGTGCGTGCGGATCTCGAAGTGCTCGCGGCTGTCCTTGTTAACGAAGGGGCTGCGCAGCACGCAGAAGCGGCGGATGCGGGTGGGGAGGGGCACGGGGCCGCTCACGTCCGCTCCGGTGCGCCGGACCGTGTCCACGATCTTGCTGGCGGACTGGTCCAGCGCCTTGTGGTCAAAGCCACGCAGTTTGATGCGAATCTTCGGGGCAACCATTGCTATTACTCCAGAACCTTGGCGACGACGCCGGCGCCGACGGTGCGGCCACCTTCGCGGATGGCGAAGCGCAGGCCTTCTTCCATCGCGATCGGCTTGATCAGTTCCACCACGAACGTGATGTTGTCGCCAGGCATGACCATTTCCACGCCTTCGGGCAGTTCCACCACGCCCGTCACGTCCGTCGTGCGGAAGTAGAACTGCGGGCGGTACCCGCCGAAGAACGCGCTGTGACGCCCGCCTTCGTCCTTGCTCAGCACGTACACGCTCGCTTCGAACTTCGTGTGCGGCTTGATGCTGCCGGGCTTCGCCAGCACCTGACCGCGTTCCACGTCATCACGCGCCACGCCGCGCAGCAGCACGCCCACGTTGTCGCCCGCCATGCCGCTGTCCAGCAGCTTGCGGTGCATTTCGATCCCGGTCACCGTGGTCTTCTTCGTGTCGCGCAGACCGATGATTTCCACTTCGTCCTGGACCTTCACCACGCCACGTTCC